>CAZTHU010000090.1:0-7716 GCA_964613575.1 uncultured Eubacteriales bacterium
ACAAAATCAAAATGTTGAACAAAATCAAAATGTTGAACAAAATCAAAATGTTGAAACTAATAGAATAAGTGGTGTAACTGAAAATACAAATGAAATTTATGAAAAAACTTCAAATTATTTAAAAATAATTATTTCAAAGGTATTAAAGATTGATGTGAAAAACATTGATACAGATGAAGACTTTGAAAGCTTTGGTATGGACTCAATAAGTGTTATGGATATTATGAAAGATTTAGAAGCAGACTTTGATGGCTTATCGAAGACATTATTCTTTGAGTATAGAGATATTGATGAATTAACAGATTATTTTGTAGAAAATCATAGAGATGAATTAACGAAAAAATTTGGACAACAAGGGCAAATTAAAAGTGATGCTGTACATGTGGAAAAACCACAAACTACAGAATTTAAATCTCAGGAATATACACAAAGAACAAGAACTAGATTTGTTGTTGATGAAAACTCTAGACGGGATGAAGGTTTTGAGAAAGAAGAAGGCATTGAGGAAATAGCCATTATAGGTCTTGATGGACGTTATCCTATGGCTGGAAATATTGAGGAGTTTTGGGAAAATGTGAAAAATGGTAAACATTCTATTACTGAGATTCCTAAGGAGAGATGGAACTTTGAAGAGTACTATGACCCACATAAAAACGAAGTGGGTAAAAGTTGTTGCAAATGGGGAGGTTTTATAGATGATGTAGATAAATTTGATCCGTTATTTTTTAATATATCACCAAAGGACGCTGAAATGATGGATCCGCAGGAAAGGTTATTTTTAGAGACGGTATGGCATGTGATCGAGGATGCTGGATATAATAAAAAAAGCCTTGAAGGGTTAGACGTAGGGGTTTTTGTAGGTGTTATGTGGGGAGAGTACCAATTACTTGAGAAAAATATAAATGGAGTTACGGAGAAACCCTTAGCGGTGTTTTCAGCTTTGGCGAATAGAGTGTCTTATTTTTTTGATTTCCATGGACCAAGTATTGCAATGGACTCCTTGTGTTCGTCTTCATTAACTGTTATTCATACAGCTTGTCAGAGCATATTAAATAAGGAAAGTGAGTTAGCTATTGCAGGGGGGGTTAATCTTTCAATACATCCTAATAAGTATAATAATTTAAGTGGTTTAGGTTTTTTGTCAAATGATGGTAAATGCAGAAGCTTTGGTAAAGACGGGGATGGATATGTTCCAGGAGAAGGTGTTGGTGCGGTACTCCTTAAACCTTTAAGTAAAGCAATTGAAGATGGTGATCAAGTTTATGGTGTTATAAAGGCGAGCGCTATAAATCATAATGGTAAAACAAATGGCTATTACAAACCTAATTTAGTTGCACAAAGAAATGTAATAAAAAAATGTATAGAAAAGGCTAAGATTGATCCTAGAACCATTTCTTATATAGAGGCACAATCTGTAGGTTCATCATTAGGAGATCCAATTGAATTAAAGGCTTTAGTAGATGTATTTCGCACAAAAACACAAGATAATGATTTTTGTGCAATTGGCTCTGTAAAGTCTAATATTGGTAATTTAGAAGCAGCATCTGGAATTGCAGCTTTAACAAAGGTATTGTTGCAGATGAAATATAAAAAATTGATTCCATCTCTACATGCAGAAACCTTAAATCCGAATATAGATTTTAATAATACACCATTTAATATTCAACGTAATTATGAAGATTGGAATCCAGTTGTAATGAATGGAAAAGATTTACCACGAAGAGCTGGAATAAGTTCATTTGGAGCTGGAGGATCAAATTGCCATATAATTGTTGAAGAATTTGAACAATCGCACTTTATTATAGCAAATAATCAACCTCAAATTATTATGTTTTCTGCAAAAAGTCAAGAAGCTTTAAGGGCGTATGCTATGAAATTTATTGATTTTTTAGAAAAACATGAAGAAATTTCATTAGAACAAATGGCATTTACTCTGCAACGAGGTAGAGTACAGATGGAAGAAAGATTTGCTACTGTTGTAACAAGTATAGATGAACTTAAGGAAAGCTTAATTAATTTTTGTAATCAAATGATCTCTAACAATATTTATGTTGGTAGCACGAAAAACAAAACACAAGAGCTTAAGATAATGTTGGATGGAGAAATTGGTAAATCAATTTTGGATATGTGTATAGAGCAAAAGGAACTTCATAGAATTGCGTTTGCTTGGTCAAATGGGTTTGATGTTGCGTGGGAAAAATTTCCATATTCTAATAAATATACACGTATATCTTTACCGAAGTACCCATTTGAAAGAGAAAGCTATTGGATTAATGGATATGGCTCAAAGCAAACAAAGGAAATTAATATAACAGATAATACAACTGAAGGCAAAGTTGGTCACGAAGAATATTTTGAAGTTGAAAAAGAAGAAATGAAGAATATGAAAGATGTTTCAGTTCAAGAGATCCATGATATACTTGAGAAAGAATTTATTGAAGTATTAGGTGTAAAGAGCATAGCCCAGGACGATAATTTTTTCAACTTAGGTGCGACATCGATGAAAATCATACAAGTTCAAACAAATCTCCTGAAATATGGTTTGCATTTTTCAACACAAGACTTCTATGAAAATACTAATATTATGGAGCTTGCGAATAAAGCCTTGCAAGGTGATGAAAAAGAAAAGATGGTAGATAAGATCGAACAAAATGATCTTGATATAAAAATACAGGCTAGGGTCCCTAATAGGATTGTAACAGATGAAAAGTTAACGATGATTGATTATGAAAATATTTTAATAACTGGAAGTACAGGCTTTTTAGGTATATATATGCTAAATGATTTGATTAAAAGTACAAATGCAAACATCTATTGTTTAGTTAGAGGTAAAAGTGATGAACAAGCCACGGAACGTTTAATTCAACACATGGATTTCTTTGGTTTTTACGAAAACAAGGCGTTGATAAATGACAGAATAATTGTTGTAGGAGGCGACTTTACGCTAGCAAACTTGGGGCTTTCTGAGACTGAATATTCTGATTTAGGAAATAGGATAGATGCTATATTACATTCTGGTGCATTGGTGAAACATTTTGGTCATTATGATGATTTGAAAAAGGTTAATGTAGATGGAACTGCTAATATGATTAAGTTTGCTAAAGATTTTGATATAAGGTTTAATCATATTTCAACAGAAGCAGTTTCGGGTATTTTTGGGAAAAGCCTTGATGATGAAGTTCAGTATTTCACAGAAAATGATTTCTATATAGGACAGGACTTTAATTCAAATGTTTATGTTAAAACCAAGTTTGAAGCTGAGAATTTAGTTTTTAAAGCTATAAACGAAGGTTTAGAGGCAACAATTTATAGGATAGGATCTTTGACAGGTGATTATAAAGATGGAATGTTCCAAAAAAATATTGATGATAATTTTATTTATCGTATATTAAAATCATTTATTGAGATAGGTGCTATATCAGATGTGTTAAGTGAACGAAGCTACGAATTTACACCAATTGATTATTGTAGTAAGGCAATTGTAAAGATAATGAGAACAGATGAAGCATCTAAGCAAGTTTTTCATATTTTAAATCATAATACAATTGATTTATATCAAATAGTAGAAATCTGTAAAGAAAGAGGATATCATATAGACATAATAGATAGTCAGAATTTTAATAAAGTTATAGAAAAAATAAGTTCTGATGAAAAAAATGCTGAAATGTTAAATGGTTTAGTTCACTTAACCTTTAATGATAATGAGTTTAAATTAAGTGACAGTAATATTATCATTACATCAGATATAACGATGGAATATCTAAGTTTATTAGATTTTGAATGGCCAGAGGTTGATTCTAGCTATGTTATGAAAATATTGGAATATATGGAAAAAATAGGTTATATAGAAGGTGCTGATAAATTAATAGAGTTGTCGGAGGTTTAATTAAAAAGGAGGCTATAAATATGGTAGAATCAATGAATAAACTTAAAGTGCTTAAAAAGATATACGAAGGACAAGGTTCGCTGGTATATAAAGTGATGGATGAAGAATATCAAAAAGAAGTCATAATAAAAATTCTTAAAAAAGAATTTCCTAATTCTGATGAAATTGCAAAGTTTAAGTTGGAATATAAAATTATGAAACAATTGAATGAAAATGTTTTTCTAGATGTATATGATTTTAAGGCCTTTGATAATTCGTATGGCATTGTGATGGAATATTGTGATGCTAGCTCTTTGCTGGATATATTGGGATTTAGAAAGTTCGGAATACAAGAGTTTTTAGATTGTGCTGTTGAAATAGTAAGTGCTTTAGCTAAAGTTCATAATAAAAATATTATTCATAAAGATATATGTCCTTCTAACATTTTGTATAATGAAAAGAATAAATTTATTAAAATTATTGACTTTGGTTGTGCGGACATTATATCTAAGCAGGAATCTTCTCTTTCTAATGTAAATGATTTGGAAGGAACTATTAAATATATTTCTCCAGAACAAACGGGAAGATTAAATAGAAAGATTGATTATAGGTCAGATTATTATTCCCTGGGTGTTACTTTTTATCATATGCTGACAGGAATAGCGCCATTTGACTTTGAAGATCCTGCAGAAGTTATATATTCACATATTGCGAAAATTCCAAAAGCGCCCCATGAATTAAATGCTGATGTTCCCGTGGCAGTGTCTAAAATAATAATGAAATTGATGGAAAAAAATGCAGAGGATAGATACCAAACAACAACTGGGATTATTGAAGATTTATATAAATGTCTTGAAATGTTGGAATCGAACAAGGATTTGTCTAGCTTTGTTCCAGGTCAGAAGGATGGTTCTGGCAATATAGAAATACCACACAATCTTGCTGGTAGGGACGAGGAAATTGGTGTATTATTAGATACCTTTGAGAAAATGAATCAAGATGGTTTTTCGAGGATAGTTATGATAAAAGGCTATTCAGGTGTAGGAAAGACTGCACTGGTGAAGGAAATTTATAAGCCGATTTTATACAATAGAGGAATATACATATCGGGAAAATTCGAACAATATAATAAGAATATTCCGTATTTCCCATTTTTTAAAGCTTTACAGGATCTTGTGCAATATATTTTAGCAGAAAATAAAGCAGAATTAGATAGGTGGAAAAAAAGAATATTAAAAGGAGTAGGTGTTAATGGTGCAATTCTAACTAAGGTTATTCCCGAGTTAGAATATATAATAGGTAAGCAAGATGATGTTCCAGATCTACCATCTGAGCAAGAACAAAAAAGGTTTCAAATTACATTTCAAAACTTTATAAAATCTATTGCTTCAAAAGAGACCCCTTTAGTTATTTTTATTGATGATTTACAATGGGCTGATTCTGCCTCCTTAAATCTCGTTGAACTTTTGTTGAAGGATGATGAAATTAATTACTTACTTTTAATAGGATCGTATCGTGATAACGAGGTTAAATCAGGGCATCCATTGGATATTAAATGCAGGTTATTAGCTGAACAAGGTATAGAAATCTTAGAAATAGCCTTGAGTAATTTGAAAAATGAAGATGTTAGTGTTCTTATTGCGGAAACTTTAAGGCGAAGTGTTGAGGAGTCGAGAACCTTAATAGATTATATGATGAACGTTACAAAAGGAAATGCTTTCTTTGTTACGCAGTTTTTAAGTTCATTAATTGAACAGAAACAAATATGGTATGATAATGTTTCTTCGAGATGCTTATGGGATATTGATAAAATTAAAAATAGCGGTATAAACGAAGACGTTGTTGACTTTGTATCTGATAGAATTAAAAGCCTTAATCCAAACACACAAAGATTATTACAATTGGCAGCATGTTGTGGGAATGTTTTTGACTTAGAAACTTTAAAAGTAGTGAGTCAAAAAAGCTTGCTTGAAACATCTAATATTATCTGGGAAGCTTTAGAAGAGGGGTTTATTATTCCCATTAATAATGGCTATAAATACTTAGAGGATGGAATAGAAGATGTAAAAGCTTCTTACAAGTTTATACATGATAGAGTGCATCAAGCCTCATACTCACTTATAAATAAAGAATTAAGGCAAAAGGTACACCTAAAGATAGGTAGGTTACTTTTAGAAAATACTCAAGAAAAAGATATAGAAAGTAGCATTTTTGATATCGTAACTCATTTTAATGAAGGAAGGGAATTGCTAACGAATGAGGATGAAAAACGTAAATTAGTAAGTCTTAATTTGATTGCGGCTCAAAAGTCAAGGCAATCTGCTGCTTACGATACTGCATATGAACACATCAAATTATCTATTGAATTGACTTCACAAACAGATTGGAAGAATCACTATCAACTAACTATGAATGTATATAATGAAGCGCTTGAGTTGTCTTATTTAACGGCTAATTTCGATTATTTGGATAAATATGGCAAAATAATTGAAAAGTATGCACGAGATTTATTAGATAAGGTTTGTGTATATGAAGTGAAGGCGAGAAGTTTAATGTCCCAAAATAATAGGTTGGATGCTTTGTTTGAGTTAATTGAAGCATTAGAGTTGTTGGGTATAGATATACCGACATCACCTTCCCAAGAAGAAGTTTTAGAGTCTTTGGAAAGTACTAAAAAAAGTGTATTAGATCTGGGGGAAGAAAAAATATGTCAAATTCATAAAATGCACGATAAAAAAATGTTAATGGGAATGAGGCTTTTAAATGCCGCTATTTCTTGTGCTTATCAGGCAAGACCTTCTTTGCTAGGTATAATTTGCTCTAGATCTATAAAGTTATCTTTGCAGTATGGAAATGATAAATATACGCCCACCGCTTATGGTTTTTTTGCTATCGTATATTTTTCCCTTGAAGATATCGCTACTGGTATTACATTAGAAGATATCTCCTTGAAACTTTTTGAAAAGTTTGGTACAAAGGATTGTGAAACAATGTTTAAGTTTTTAAACATACATTTCATTTCGTTTTATAGAGAAAGTCTACGAACAGTTATAGACAGGATATTTGATGCATACATATTAGGGGTTGAATCTGGAGATTTAGAGTATGCAGGGTATTTGCTTTATTTAAAAAGTAATTTTGGTTTTTATTGTGGAATGAATGTTGATGAACTTTTAGAATTTTCAGAAGAGATAGGGGATGTTATTCTAAAAAAGTTAAATCAAATGTCATCTTACTTGTTTAGAAATATATTTCATGAGAGCTTTTTAAATTTAAAGAATGAAAAAGAACACCCAGAAGTTCTTAATGGGGAACTATTGAAAGAAGATGAGGTGCTTGAAAAATTTGCAGAGAGCAGGACAATTGTGTGTCTTTTCTATTCGGTAAAAACGATATTAGCTTGTTTTTTTGCTAAATATGATGAAGGAAGGGAAATTGTTAAGAAATACAGGGAATATATTGATGGGATGACATCTTCACCTACAGTATTTGGATTATATTTTTACGAGTCTGTCCTACTTCTTGAAAATTATTTTAGATGTTCGCCTGTAAAGCAGAAAGAGATTTTGGTACAGGTAGAAGAAAATCTTTTTAAATTAAAAAATAGAGAAAAGTTTGGGAAAGAAAATCTTTCACATAAATGTTTGTTAATTGAAGCAGAGAAAGCTAGAGTTTTGGGTGAAGATATTAAAGCGCAACAATTGTATGCAAAAGCAATTTCAGAGGCATCTAAAAATTCATATGTTCATGAAGAAGCGCTTATAAACGAGATAGCTTCAAACTATTATCGTTCTATAGGAATGGATAAGATTGCTGGCTTTCATATAAGAGAGGCTAAGTACTGTTATGAA
>CAZTHU010000091.1:0-7713 GCA_964613575.1 uncultured Eubacteriales bacterium
GAGAACATTTCTAACATAAAAAATCATTTTTCGTGATAATAGTTGCATAAATATTGTGTTTGGGGGTAATATAATCGCAAGAGGTGAATTGTCAAATGAAATTTAATGAGAGATTGAGACATCTTAGGAAGGAAAGAGGTTTAAGACAGAGTGATATAGCTGAAAAATTGAATATCAAGAGCAATACTTACAATGGATATGAGACTGGCAACAGAACCCCATCATTGGATACTATAAAGGATATTGCTATGGTCTTTAATGTAGATTATAACTCCTTGCTTGATACAGAAAAAGACACTAACGCTCTAGTGTCTGAGTATATAGACTTAATTAATTTGCTACAAATTGAAGAAATAGAAATAATTAAAGACTTTAAGAAGCGAGGTCTTTCATTGGTTGATGTAGTAGCTGACCTAAAAACTCTAGCGGAGAAATACAAATAGTATCTCCTTCTATATAATTGGAATTTTCAATCTTCAGACTTTCGCATTGGATTGATTTTATCTCTTGTGTAAGTTTTTCTTTTTTTATATTCATTTGGCACCCCCTAAAAAAATAATAGCTTAAATTAAGCAATTACACTATATCATAATTATTATAACGTTTCAATATTTATAGTATGTTTTTATTTTGACAAGGTTCGACATTATTTTTGCCAAAACCACTTCTTTTTATTTTCTTTATTTTCTAATAGCAGCTGATTGTTTTGGCTCAATAACACATGCAATTGATTTATTTGTCTGTCTTTTTCCTCTATTACTTTTTCAAGTGTTTTTACATTGTCCATCAATGTGTCAATCAGTCTAGTGTCTGTCAAGGGTTTACTCGCTGATGGACTGTCATTTACAACCGTCATAGACTCCCTTATCTTTTCTATACCTTCGTCACTTAGCGTCTTCCCCTCGTCTGTGACCGTCACAAACTCCTGTAAGTTTAGCTTGACAATTTTGTTGTATATTGTCTGCCGACTTGTTGATAGTAACTTCGCCACTTCTGATATCTTTGTCATTAGAATAGCCCCCTTAGTCCAAATTCTTCTATTGCAGATAATAGGCACTTCTTAAAATACAGCTTTGGATTCTTTATTTCCTTTTCGTTTTGAGCGGTCCTATAGTTCAATATTGCTATGTCAATGTGTTCTAACTTTAACTTTTTTATTCTTGTTTTGGTTGTATTATCGTCGTAACATTGTTTTATTATTTCTTTTAAAGTTTCTTTTATTTCTTCCGATTCGTAACTTTCAACTCTTGCATTATGTATAATGGTATTTAGTTCGTCTGTTTGTTCTTCGACACCTTCTCTGGAGACGCTGTTAACTGACTGACTAACTCTTTTTAAATTAGTATTATTAATTATATCTTGTTTAGGTAATCCTTGTTGACTAGGTGGTATTTCTCGTGTACTAGGTAGTCTTTCTTGTGTACTACCCCCTTCAACATGATTCTCTAAGCCGTTTATGTAATAAATGTTAGATGTATACTCATCTTGATCATTCTTCCGTTGCTCCTTCGATATTAACCCTTTGTTACATAAATCCCTAACAACATTGATAGCTTTTTGCCTTGAGCACCCTGCTCTTTTTGCTATAGTCTCGTAGCTAGGAAAACATTCTCCATCTTTCGCAAATCGGCACAAAACGATATAAACCATCTTTTCATAAACAGTCAAATCCTCACTATCAATTACTTCATTTTCAATCATTGTGAAATTAATGTTTCGATTGTCTATTAGCCCTCTTTTTCTTTGTATCATTAAAAATTCCTCCTTAGTAACTTATAGAGGATAGCGATTTTAACAAATGTCTTGATTTTTTTCTTGCCTAGTGGTAAAATATTAAACAAGTTAATAAAGACTTTTGTGTGGGGCTTTAAGTAAAAACTTGCCGGTTAGATACTTAAAGTCCTTTTTGCTATCCAATTTTACAAAAATCTTATCATTTTTCGCCCAAAATAGCAATAATTTTCTTGAATCGCTCATGTGCGATTTAAAGGGGTCATTTAAGCCTTTTTGTTTTCAAACATCAAATTATATTCGGAGCATCAAAAAAGGCACAAAAAAAGAAGGATACCACATGTGTGATACCCTTGCTTTCTTATCTTCTCTTTCCGAGCGTTCTTTCTAACAATTCTTTTCCTATTTTCCCTTCAAGATTGTTTAAGCCAGACAAACCTCTTTCTATTTTTGAAAACTCATCGCTTAGTTTCTTAAGAGATATATCTCCCTTTTGGTGCTTTTCGTAGTTACTTTCAACAATTTCCAATATTTCCTCATATGCGAAAGTTTTTGCTTCTTTCTCCATACTTCTAATTATTTCTCTGTCAATTCCTAAAAGCAAAAACAAAGAATCTTGCATCAACCTTTCTTCGTCTCTTTTTGCATTTTTAACTCTTGAAAGAATTAATTTTACTTTATATTCTGCTGCATAAACATCCTTTCCTACCTCTGTCGGTATTAAGGGATCTCCGCGAAACTCCCTAATAAAGTTTACAGTCTTAATAACTTCTTGTGCTTGTTCTTTTTTTGTGGCTTTTCTATCTCTCATTTCTCTCATTAGATCACTTTTGTCTCTAAGATATTGTGCCACTATTCTGTAATCTCTTAACTTCTGAGCATCCTCGAATTGGTGAATATCTTCAATTTCTTCCTTTCTTTTCGCTGAATTGTATTTTGATTCTAATGTATTAAGTTCCTCCCAGAATGCTTGGTGAGTACCCGTATAATTTCTAGCATACACGTCTCCTGAAAAAACCCTAGCAACAGGAAGCTCTTTAAATCTTTCAGGGAAAATAACAGCATCATCTTCACCTGTAACTTCAATAGCTTTATCAATCACGTTTAAGAACTCTTTTGCTAGTCCTCCGCCATATCCATACATAACATGGTCAATTTGCCTTGGTGATATATTCGTCCATTTGCCCACCCTTCTAGCAACTTCGCTTGTACTGTCTCCGTACTGAAGGTACGGCTCAAGACTATCTTCATGTCTGGGAATTATATCCCTGTCAAAGAAGTAAGACTTGTTAAACATAACCTCTACAAGCGGCAACATTGCTTGTGGCATATACTTCATTACTGTTTTTCCTGGATGCGGGTGTATTCCGAAATCTTTTGCAAACATGTCTGTCATTCCGTCGAGTGCAGTCGGATCTTCTTTGTCGATGTATTCTAGTATTCTTCTAGGAAGATTAGAGAAGAAGGAAGAATAAGAGTGTGGTTTAGGATATCTCATATAATTCCCTGGTTCAGAACCATAGAAGAAATGCCAGCGAGAATCTTTTTCCCATTGTTGTAAATCGTCATATTCTGGATTGTTTCTGTTTAGCAAATACTCAATCATGGTTGGAACTGTAACGTAAGCCAATAGTTTAACCATCGTCTTCCAAGCTCTTCTTACTTCTTCTGGGTCTTTGCTAACAGAACCTTTTACTAGCACACGATAATTTCTATCCATCCCCTGTATAACAGGATTTGAAAAAGGGACAGTGCGAGCAATATTCCTCATCGCGCTACCTATCGTTTGATAGTCAAGTCCTGTCGTTTTACTTGTTTCCGCTGCTCCTACATGGTCATCGTAATTGCCTCTCTTCGCTTTGTCTAATCCTCTTTTAAACAAACCTATACGAGTTCCTTCTTCCGCTGTTTGGGTTGCTTTGGACAAGGATTTTACTGGATTTAAAAACCCAGAATATCGTCTTAAAGCACTTTTCAAAAAGTCATCTGCTGAGTTTTGGACTCTCGCCCTGTCTATTGATTGAATGTCTGACATTGCAGCTCCGCTTGACAACCACTTGTAATACAATTCTGTTCTTTTGGCTGAATCAAATGCACCTTTAAAGCTGTCAACGAAGGGCACAAACCCAACTGTGCTAAAAATAGCAGCGTCAAATTGGTCACGAGCAACATTTGACAGTGGGAAGTTTAAATTATATAGTGCTCCAGCCCTTAAAGTCCTGGCAGGATAACTAAGTAATTTAATAATTAAACTTGACTCATTGCTTGTCAAGTTAGTCAACGCTTTGTAAACATCGTTGTCACCTATTTGGTAGTATTCAGGCTTTCCATTCCTATAAACAGATATAACATTTATATCTCCTTTAGGTGTTATAGGTCTCCATACGGAAGCCATCATATCAAGGTCTATGCTGTCAATGTCAACTTCTGTTTCTGCAAATATGTCTTTGATAGTATTCTTTATTTCTTTGACGTTAAATGTTTTTGCTATCATGTCTGGTGGTATCTTCTCTATGAATTGCCCTGCTCCTTCAATTTTAGATAAATCCGCCACTGACTGCATGACTTTATTTCTTTCTGCCATATCCAGTATTGTGTAGGTGTTAGTTATAATACTGTCAATAGGGTTCTTTACATCTCTTTCGCTTCCCTTTAGTTTGTGAAGTGGTTGCTTAGGCTCAAGAGTTGATTTGGATAACCTTCCTTCTCCTTGTGCCATAACCCTGTTCAAAGGAACGTAGTTAGGGTATCTTTCTCTCATTGCATCCACGCTTTTTTGCTCTAATAATCCCGACTCAACCAGCGATTGTAATACATGGTTTTGAAATTTAACAAGTTCTTGCTGTGCCTGATTGAATACTGCATCGTCTTTATATCTTGCTAAAGTTCCATCAATATGTACTTTATCTATTCCTGTATTGATTCCTAGTTTTTCAACATCATTAGCATGTTTGGATAAAGCGTAGGCTACAAATTCTGGAAACTTTCCCTTTACAGGTTCTAATATTTCTGTAAGACCTTTGCTTGTTTTTCTCCCGAACTTGTCAACAACTCCATACTCAATATAAGTCTGAGGAAGTCCAGTTCTTTTCCCTTTGTACAATTTTTCGAGGATGGTAGGGTCTTTCGACTTGGCAAGTTTTTCACCTTTTGTAATTGCGTCAACCATTCTTTGCAGTGGTGCCATCTCGTTTACTATCATGTCATAAGCTTTGTTCTTAATATCTGTCAATGTCATTCTGCCTTTTACTCTTTTCATTGCGACATTAGACATCACCCCGGAAACAGGGTCTGACTCTGTATAGGCTTTAACGCTATCCTGTGTTAGTTTTATAAAGTCTACTACATTTTTGTCTTTTGATATTTTGCTTTGAACGTATTCGTAAAATTTAGGTGCTAACTGCTTAGCCATATCAGGCTTGCTCAAAAAGTGTCTGAAAAATTCTGCTACACCTTCTTCTCTAACTTCGCTATCAGTGTAGCTAGGTTTTGAGGTTTTCTTGCCTAAACCCATCAACTCGCCTGAATAACTACGACCATCAAGGTTGAGTTTATCACTAAACATGTGACCGACTTCATGGAATAATACTTCTAAGTCTTTGGTCTTTTTAAGTCTGATAACTTTAGGACCAGTTTTAAATATCCCTAATGCGTGCTGTCTAAATTTACCTTGTCTTACAGGAACATCAAAAAATTCAGTAACAAGATTTTGAATCTCTTGTCTGCCTATAAGTTGAGAAGGGTCTTCTTTTGGTGTAGCTTTTATTATTCTGTCTGGTCTTCGTGCCATTGTTTTAGGTTTGGTTGATGGTTTAGCTTTTGGCTTGTCAATCACAACAATTCTAGTATTTACCCCGGTTGACCTCTCGCTAGTCTTAAAACTTCCCTCTGGCAATTTCTCGCTTGTTCCTCTTACACTTTCAAGCCACTCTCTAAATTCCACAGCCTTTTTATCGCTTCTGAAAAATGGAGACTCGCTTGTTATTGCAACCAATCTACCACCATCATTAAGTAATTCATAAGCATGTCTTACATGATCTGCATCTTGCAGTTTTTCAAAAGGAGGATTCATAACTATTTTATTGTACTTGCCTTTATGCTGCAAAAAGTCCGAACCAACTAGATTGTGTTTCTTCGCCATCAATACCTCTCTTAGTGCTGGTTGTATTTCTATTACATCAATGTTTGCACCCTCTGTATTAGCTTTGATTAAATCAGCAATGTTGCCCTTTCCTGCCGATGGTTCTAACACCTTGTCACCCTTGCTTATTTCCGCATAGTCTAGCATCTTCTCAACTACATTTGCAGGTGTAGGGAAATATCCATCAAACTTCTTGCCAATCAAGTCGCGTTCTAACTGTTTAATAGTCTTATCGCTTTCGGAAACTTCCTGCTTGCCTGTGTATTGAATGTATTCTCTTAGATAGGCTCTTAATTCTTCTAAGGTTGTTATTCCCATTCTTTCAAGTCTTTTTCTTTCGTTGAGTTCGTCCTCGATATACCTCCCTTTCATTTTTTCTTTGATTACTTTTTCAAAATCACTTCTAAGTTTTTCGGGGATTGATATTTGCCTATATTTATTATCATCTTTTAAAAGTTTCTTAAATCTGCCAGCAATAGAAATATATCCCTTTTTGCCGTCTATTTCACTTATAATATCTCTTAACACGTTAGAGTTTACCGTTTCTTGTGGAAGTTCAGCAAACTCAATAGCATCTTCATCCTTGACTTTTTCTAAGGCTTTTTCGTAACGGTCTACTTTGTTCTCTTGTGCGAGTTTGTGTTTTGCCCTACTTAATACAGAATTTAAAGTAGTCACTTGTGCCCTTGAATCAATGTTGTCAAGGAGTTTCAGTTCGCCTTTTTCGGATGCCTTTGCAAGATTTCTTATTGTAGTCTGAACATTCTCAAGGTTGTCTGCTCTTGCCTCTGCATTGGCTGCTTCACTAGCTCTTTTTGCTGTATTGGTTAGTCTATCTTTTCTTAAGTCGTCAATACTAGATTGCATACCATCGGCTGTCTTGTTGAGTTTTTCTGCATTGTTTTTGATAGGAGCATCAACAGGAGTAGCTTTATCTCCAACAATTTTACTAATTACATCTGTTGGGTCCGTCTTGGATATAAACCCTTTTTTAAATCTGCTATATCCAATTCCATGAGGTTTTAAAGAGTCTCTTATATTACTAAATGTTTCTTTGTCTACTCTATCGCCCAACTTTATAACCCACAAATCAGAATCATCCCTTGTGTCTTTGTCCTTAGCAATAGAATAGTCGCCTATCTTTTCAGTTGGTAGGGTTGTTTTTTTCTCTTCTCTCTTTGCTTTCTTTTCAAGAGAATATAGCTCGTCATACTTAATCTGTTCTTCCTTTGATAGTCCAATCTCTCTTTTCTTTTCCTTGAAGTCTTGAAGTGTTTTAGGGGACTTAATCTTTTCAATGCGCTCTTTGTGTGCATCAATTCTTTGTTGACGGTTTTTTCTCACATTGTCCTGCAACTCTTTCCACTTCTCGGGGGTTAATTCCGCAACAGCTTTATTGATTTTCCCAATCTTTTCTTGAAGATAATCCTTTCCAAAAGAACTTGTAGTGTAACTGTCATTGCCGGTAACCTTAAAATAAATACTAGATATGTGTTCACTATAAGCATTGTCTACATAGTCTGCTTTCTTTTTTGAATTATAAACACCAATTTGACTAACTTCTTTTTTAAGATTAGCTACTGTCATTTTGTTTAAGTCGCTTTTAATTTCAGCTTCTTTTGTTGTTGCAAATTCTACATATTCTTTCAGATTGTCTAAGGATATTTCTTCACCTTTTGCTAGTTTAGTTCTGATGGTGTCGATTGATTTGTAAGGCTGTGATGGGTCTATTGTTATTGCTTCTGTTTTAGGTTTGTCTTCTATATTTGGTTGTGGCTGTGTTTCTTTTGGTGTAGGAGCTTCCTTTTTTTGTGTTGGCTGTGTTTCTTTTGGTGTAGGAG
>CAZTHU010000092.1:0-7702 GCA_964613575.1 uncultured Eubacteriales bacterium
AAGAATCCCTGTTGTTTCTGTTTCTCGGATTTGGCATTTTTTCACCCCCTTGATTTTACGATAATGTTTGCTTGTAAATACCTTAAAATGGTAGTTGATCATCTGAGTTGTTTATTGGACTAAATCCTGATTCAGATGATTCTTCAGCATTACTTGATACAGAATTTGACTCAGAATCTTTTTTACTTCCTGTAAAATATACATCCTCTACAATTACATCCGTAGTAAAAATTTTTTGTCCTTCTTTTTCATAACTACCTGTGCTTATTCTTCCAAATAAACCCATTTGCTTACCTTTTTGGAAGTACTTCTCAATGAATTCTGCTGTTTTACTAAATGCTGTACATGATACGAAGTCTGCTTGCTTTTCTTCACCTTGTTTGAATTTCCTATCTACTGCAAGCGTGAATTTAACTATAGGTGTATTGTTATTACTTGAATATCTCATTTCAGGGTCCCTAGTAAGGCGACCCATTAATGTCACTTTGTTCATACAAAATCCCCCATTAATCTTTTTTAATAACCAAATACTTCAAAACACCGTCAGTAATCTTAAACTGTCTTTCAAGCTCATGTGGAAAGCTTGTTTCAGCGTTAAAATTTGCAAGCACATAATATCCTTCAGTTTTGTAATTGATAGGATAGGCTAGTTTTTTTCTTCCGATTTTTTCTAAATTGTCAAGCTTTGCTGAATTTGATAGAAGATTTGAAAACTTCTCAATTAATTTTTCTGTGCCTTCTTCGTCTAAATCTGGGCTTAGAATGAACATTGTTTCATATTGCCTTTGTAAATTGCTTTCTAACATATTTTCACCTCCTTTTGGTCTTGAAAGTGTAGTTATATACTCCCGTACACTCTCTATGCGGCCCTAATTTTAAAATAGAGCAAGGGTTACCTTTTCAAGCGTTATTGTAACACAGAGCGATATAAATTTGCAAGCTAAAAAAATTTTGAAAATTTCGAAAAAAAAAAAGGGTTTCTTGTTTCGATGTATAATTATAATCAGTACGGAGGATTTTAAGGCTAATTTGATGAATTTTGAGAATAGGAGAGATTATATGGAGCAAATAAAGGATGTTAAGCTAACGCTTTCGGTCAAGAATAATGATCCTACTGTTAGAGATTATAATATATATAATAGACGCGTAGTGCCTGGTCTTTTACTTATAGATAGTATATATACTTTTTTGATGTCTAAAGGCTATGTGTCAAGCAAAGCGCTTATTTTGAAGGATATTTTATTTAAAAAACCTATCATTGCGTCAGAGGGAATCATTGTAAAACTACAGATACATATTAGAGCTTTGAATGAGGGGTACTTTATAAATGCTAGAAGTCAAAGGAATATGGAAGGTGAAGAAAAAGAGGGTATTTGGGAAGAAAATTTTCAATGTACTATTAATTTTGGTGAAGAGAACGCGGAAAATAAAAAGATTGATATGGCAAAATTAAACTCTAATATTAAAAAGACTATTGGTATTGATAGAATATATGAAACGTCTAGAGAATGTGGAGTTAATCATAAGGAATTTATGTTAACTAAAGGTCAGATTTATGAAAAAGAAGACTATCATTTTGCCAAATTAGATTTAAGTGAAATAGGTTTAAAGCATGTAGATTCTTTTTATATTCATCCTGCGTATACTTATGCAGGAATTGCCATGCTATATTATTTAGTGAGTGATAAAATCGATAAAAAACGTGCATTTGTGCCAATGTATATTGAATCGCTAACATTTTACACAAATTTAAAGAATAGTGCTTATTTGAAAATTGAACCTCAAAATATTGAGTTGTTTAAAGACGAAACTTTGATATCAGACATGGCACTTTATGATGAACTAGGTAGCCTTAGTGTTGAGGCTAAGGGGATTTCTATGAGTGCCTTAGAAGATAAAACTCTGGCAATGAATGTAAGAACGGACAAAGAGAAGCAACCTGAAATAGTCCCAGAGGAATTTGATTCTAAATATTTAAATGATTATGCAAAGGAAGTAAAATCAATAAGAAGACTTATTGAAAACGACTTGAAAAAGATAATATCGACAATTATAAGGGTTCCAGAAAAAGACATATCAAAAACTGAGTACTTTCTAAATATGTGTTTTGATTCCAAATTATTACTGGAGTTTGCGTATCGATTAGATGTTAGGATGGGTAAAAAAATAAATCCAACAATATTATTTGGGAATCCAACTCTAGAGGCGTTAACAGGGTATATAGATAAATATTTAAGATATATATATGAAGAGCAATTTAGACTGTTAGGAAAAGAAGATAGTGATGAAGACGAAGATAGTGATGAAGACGAAGAGATTGTTTCTGAAAATGTTCATGAGTCAGAAATAAAACCAGCTGATGATCTTAAATTAGCGCTTGATGAAATGAATCAATCTGATGAATTTTTTGAGGATGAAGATGAAGGAGAACAATCTCTAGAAGACTTATTTGAAGATGGAGATGAAAACAATCACGATAATGATGGGTTTTCCGAAGATATTTTAGATGATGTTAGTGATGAAGGGGTTGATGACTTAGAAAGCTTGGAAGAGTTAGATTTAGATGATGAGTTTGAGGATGATACGAAAGAGTTAGATTTAGATGATGAGTTTGAGGATGATTCGAAAGAGCTAGATTTAGATGATGGGCTTGAAGAGTTAGGATATAATGAAGAGCAAGAGTTGTCTGATGATAGTCAAGATAATGAAGCGGTAGATGAAGAATTTTTAAAAAGAGTTATTATGGATATTAAATTGGTAATGAGTGAACTTACTGATTTACATTTAGAAATTATTGACTCTGAAGAATGGGTTTATAGTAAGGAGTTAGATTCCGATGTACTTATGGAATTTATGAATAAATTAAATGCTAAAGTTGAAGGGAGAGTTTCTCCTGCAGCTTTGTTTAGGTATGAAAAATTAGAACTTTTAGCGCAGTATTTAGTAGAAGAGTTTGCTAGTAGTTATGTATTCGAGAAAAGTAGTGAGGAGCTAAACCAATCAAATGCTGAGCAAAGTGATTTGCAAGAAAGTGATAATTTAGAGTTTGAACTTGAAGTTGATGATGATCAAAATAATAGTGATTTAACAAGTAGTGATGATTTTAATTTAGAAGAGGAACTAGTGGGTGTAGATGATAAAGTGGGTAATTTAGATGAGCAGGAAAGCTTAGATTTATTTGAAATAGAAGATTTAGAGGTTGATAATAGGGAAGATGAGATAAAAGAGTTGGGTTTAGATGATGATTCTAGTGTTCTAGAAGACATTGAACATGAAAATGAGAGCGATGAAGGTGACGATGCATTAACAGGTCTTGAATTAGAAGAATTAGATTTAGAGTCTTCGTCTTTTAGTGAAAAACAAGACATACAAGATGATGGTTATAGCGGTGAGGATGATAAGCTTTACGATATAGAGGATCAAGAGACGGATGATGTATTAGAAAATCAAGAAACAGGGGATGTTGTTTTAGATGAAGGCTCTGATACATATATCATAGATGGTACAAAAAGCATAGCTTTTTCTTATTTTATAAAAGAAGTTATTGAATTAGCCCAAAAATCTAATAACGACACTCTTTATACAGGTGTTAAAGAGTTACAATGGGGGCAACCTGTAAATCAGATTGATTTTGTGAATATAAGTACTACTTTCTTAGAAGAATCTGATGGATTAAGATTTTTTGTCTATTCAGAATTAGATGATGGAAGTAAATGCATACATCTGAAAGGGAAATTAGTTGATGAAACACGTGTTAAGAGTTATTACGTTGATGTGGATGATATAAGATCTAGGCTAGATACGTACCAAGAAGATGATATTTATGAGAGACTTATGGAAATGGGAATTAAGCCAAGTGGTCAATTAGAAACGATCGAATTTATGGATAAGGGTTTTAAAGAGGTTGTGAGTGTTAATAAAATAGATAAAAAGCTAACATCAAATTCAGAGATGAAATTTCGGGTCTTAGAGAGTGTGGTTCAAACCCTTTTGTTAAATTCAGATTATTCGGATAAAGATAAAGATAAGTTTTATGCACCTTTTATTTGTAAAGAGATAAGTTTTAGGGAGGACTTTGATTGTTCTAAATTCTATGTTTATGCAAAAGAAGTGCTAAGAAGTAAAAGACATGGTACAATTATGTTCAGTGTTAGAGTTATAGATACTAAAGGAAGGATTATCTGTAGAGCGAAAGAATTTAATATAAAAATGTTTACTGATAGTAATTTTGTAAAAAATACGAGAATATTAGAGGATGAGGGTGTAATAATGGGACAAATTAAAAAAGAATTAAATGAAAAATCAGAAAGTAAGTACTTAAATGAACCTATAGCGATTATAGGGATGAGTGGTGTTTTACCTAAAGTGCAAGATGTTGCAGAGTTTTTTGAGAATCTTGCAAGTAAGAATTCTTTGATTGGAGAGCTTCCCAATAAGAGAAGAGAGCTTATGTATAGTGAAAAAGAGTATAATCCAAAGGAAGCACAAGAGATAATGAGAGGTGGATACATAGAAGATATTCAGAGTTTTGATGCTAAGTTTTTTGGCATAGAAGAGTTAGAGGCCAGATTTATGGATCCACAACAAAGACTTTTACTACAAAATACTTGGAATGCTGTTGAAGATGCTGGCTATAGAATGAGTCAGTTGGCGAGTTCTAAAACGGGGGTATTTGTAGGGGCTTCTAATAATGAGTATGAGTCTATTGTCCTTAAAAATGTTAAGAGGTTACTTCCTGAGATGTTTTATGGGTTAAGTCAGTTTTATATAGCCAATAGAATATCAAAAACATTTAACTTAAATGGACCAAGCGAGGTGTTAAATACTGGTAACACGAGTTCTCTAACAGCTATTAAAAGAGCGGTAGATGAACTTCATAATGGAACTTGTGATGTTGCTATTGTAGGGTCTACAAATATTATTCTTTCAGACGAAAAAACAAAATTACTTAATAATTTGGGGAAAGTATCCAAAAATGGTCAGCCCAAACCTTTAGATGAGTCTGCTGATGGATTGCTAAGATCGGAAGGGGTAGGTGTCGTTGTATTAAAACCACTTGAGAAAGCAATGAAGAATTCGGATAATATTTACGGAGTAATAAAAGGAGTAGAGGTGGGTTTTGCAGGAGATTCTTCAAAGAAAGATGGTCAAGAACAAATCGTTTTAGATGCGTGGGAAAAAGCAAATATTAATCCTTTGAACCTAGATTATATAGAGCTTTCTGCTGACGGTATACTTGAGGAGGATAAATTAGAAATTCAGATGTTGAAAAATGCATTTTCCAAGAGTAGACCTTTAGATGAGAGTGAGAAAATTTTAGGGAAAGAAAATGTATCTTTAGGAAGCGGTAAATCATATTTTGGTAATGCGGAAGCAAGTTCAGGGATGCTCTCGTTATTTAATGTTTTGATGTCTATGAAATATGGGAAAAAGTTGGGTATAATTAATTTAAAACAACTAAATTCTGACATAGCATTAGATGGAACTTCTTTAGAGCTCATGAAAGAGACGGATGACTGGGTTAACTTAAGAGATGAAAATGGTAAAAAGGCAAAGATTGCTGGTATAAATTGTACAGGTTTTGGTGGAATGCTAGGACATATTGTAGTGGAGGAGCACTTGCAAGAGCAAATGGAGCAAGGCAAGGGTGAGTATGAACATATGTTTGTATTTTCTGCAAAAAATGAGATGCTTTTAAAAGAATATGTTAAGAAGTTTTTGTTATTTCTTCGCAGGGATGGTAAAAATGTTAGCTTAGAAGATGTGGAATTTACTCTTCAAATAGGAAGAGAGGCAATGGGTGAAAGGTTGGTTGTAGTAGCGAAATCAATTTTGGATCTTGAAAAAATGCTAAAGGCTTATTTAGATGGAAAGGTTGATAATGAAAATAGTTTTGCAGGAAATATTAAGGTTAACAAGACGAAATTTGTACCTATATTTAACGGTGAAGAGGCTGATGCATTTGTTAGATTATTGATGGAGAATAAGAATTATAAGAATTTAGCACAGCTTTGGATTCTGGGTATAGAGTTTGACTGGAAGCAGTTACATGTAGGTAGAAGAGTAAAGAGGATTTCTTTACCTGGATATCAGTTTAGAGGGCCTAAGTATTGGTATTCAGAAAAGAAAGTTTCGTCACAAAAGGTTGGGAGTGTAAGGCAGGTTGAACAGCAAAAAGTCTCTAACAATGATGCAGTAACGAAGAAGGAAGAATCTAAAGTAACTAAGAAGGAAGAAGTTGAAGCTATGAATACGCAAGCTACACAAAAGGAAGAAGAAAAATAATATTAGAGTGTAAGATGAGAAAAGAACCAATTTGATTTTATTTAAATTGGTTCTTTTCTCATCTTACGTTGTTTTTAAATTATGAGCATAATACAGTAAGAAACCAAGAAGTAAACTTGCACCAATTAGTTCAAGTGATTCTTCTATTAAGAAGTCCATGAAGTAATAACCTAGGGGAAAATAACCTGCGTGGTTTTCAAGTGAAGAAGCGGTATTTTCCCAAATAACGGGAGCTGATATTGGTAAATTGTTAATGAGAAATTCGCCTGCTTTGTCGTACCAGGTGAAAATATTTCTTGTTGCTGACATTGCAGATGCTAAAAAGTAGGCGATATATCCGCCGAAAAGTAGGGATAATGCTTTTTTATTAAGACTTAGTCCTTTTAAATAGCTTAATATTGGAAAAACCATAAGAATACCTAGTATGAAATAGATACTAAGTTCTGTTAATGTTTTTACAGGGTTTCTTAGTCCGTGCTGATCAAAGAAAAGACTAGCGTAATGTGAGATCACATGTCTGAAATTACCAGCATCTTCAAGAACCATTATACTAAGGCCAAGTCCAATTAAAATGAAAAAACGTGAATTTTTAAATCTGTTTTTCTCGCTCTCTTTACCTGCTATAAATCCACATGTTAGAACACAAAAAGATAGCGCTATCCATTGGGGGATTTCGACAGTTTGTGCATCTGCAAAAAAATGGTACCAAAAAAAGGGTACTAAATAGTCTTGTCTAACTAAGCTATCTGTGTATCCAAATAGTCCCCTGACATCTAAAACGAAAAAAAGTAGGAGGTGAATAAAAAGTACTCCTAAAAAAAATATTAAAGCCCATTGGTAAAGGGCAATGTTTTTTATTTTTTTTAACATATTATTTTGCATAGTTGAATCTCCTTGATTTATAGTTAAAATTATTTTTGTTCGCTATTACGGCGAATGAATTCTCTTCTAGATACATCTATTTACTCTAAATTATTTTTCAATGCATATAAAACTGCGTTAGTACGATTATCAACATTTAATTTTTTAAATATATCCGTAATGTTATTTTTTACAGTCTTTTCACTTAAAAATAATGTTTTTGCAATTGTTTTATTTTTTAGCCCTTTTGTCATTAGGGTAAGTATTTCAATTTCACGATCTGTTAAATGTTTACTTTTGTGATCACAAAAATTAGTTTTGTGGTATAGCTTTAGTATCTCAAAACCACCCTCATTATTTTGTGAAACATCAAAATTTAATGTTTGCTCTAGAAAAACTTTTATTTTATTTAAAGTTTCTAAGTCATCCTCTGGAAGAATAATTTTTATATGTTTATTATTCACCGTATCACCTTCAAATTAATTGTGAGATTGAAACAAGAGTATTTTATATTATTTTGAACTCAAAGGCAAGAAAATTTGTATTAATATTTATT
>CAZTHU010000093.1:0-7639 GCA_964613575.1 uncultured Eubacteriales bacterium
GGCTACAAAGAGGAAGATGATGTTTCTAAAAATTCTAAAACAGAAACATTTGTTGCACTAAAATTAAATATTAATAATTTTAGATGGGCGGGAACTCCATTCTACATAAGAACAGGGAAGAGGCTAGGAGAGACGTCTGCTCAAATTGTTATAGAGTTTAAGAGACTACCTGATATTTTGTACTTTAAGGATACTTATGTACAAGAGCCAAATCTTTTGGTTATAAAAATTCAGCCTAATGTGGGGGTATTTTTTCAATTTAACACAAAAGATTTTAAAGCTAAAAATGATATTGTGTCGATGAAGATGGACACAAGTTATAATAGTAAAGGGCTTGGTAATACACCTGAGGCTTATGAGAGGCTTATTTTGGATATTATAAAAAATGATTCAGCGCTTTTTTCAAGGTGGGACGAGGTAGAGCTATCTTGGCGGTTTGCAGACAGAATTATTGATTTTATGGATGGTGAGGACTACGATTTCCCAAATTATCGGGCTGGAAGTTATGGGCCTAGTAAAGCAATGGAACTTTTGGAAAAAGATAATAGAAAATGGTGGAATATTTAAGGAGGTAATTTATGAATATTTATGATATATCAATGCAAATAGACTACAATATGCCTGTTTATAAAGGTAAGGAGTCAAAGAGACCTCTTTTAGAGGTGGAAAAGGATTTTAATAACTCTGATATTTTTGAAAGTAAAATGTCAATGAATTTGCACACTGGAACGCATATTGACTCGCCGCTACATATGATTGAGGGAGGAAAGTGCATACAAGAAACAGAGCCTGAAAAAATGATAAATAAATGCAGGGTGTTGGATTTAGTGCATGTAAAAGAAAAAATTACAAAAAAAGACCTAGAATCAGAAACTATTATTGAGGGTGAATTTGTTTTACTTAAAACGAAAAATTCATTTGGAGATTTATTGGAGGGTGAGTTTATTTACTTAGATAGTGATGGTGCAGAGTATTTAAAGGAGAAAAAAATAGTAGGGGTTGGGATTGACGGTTTAGGGATAGAGCGAAATTGTAAGGAGCATACAACGCATAAAATTCTGCTCTCACAAGGTATATCAATTATAGAGGGATTAAGATTAAAACAGGTAGCATCAGGTGAATATGTACTTTTAGCTGCACCACTTAATATTAAAGGAGCTGAAGCATCACCTGTTAGAGCTTTGTTAATAGAGGGAAGTTTTAACCTTAATAGACTGTGAAAATAAATGGTTGCATTGTGTCGGGAGGGTTTGGTATAATCCGATTGGGATGTATAAAAAATGCTTAAGTAAGGAAGGGTGGTATTCTTATGGAGTTTAGAGCTTATATTGGTACTAAGGTTTTTTTTGGAGAGGGAGTAATTGCTAAGGAAAAGGAGCAGTTTAAAGGGCTTGGTAAAAGAGCGGGGATAATTTGTGGTAAGAGTTCAGCAAAACTCTCTGGAGCTTTAGAACAATGTGTGAGTGCTTTAAGGGATTGTGATATCCAATATTTTGTATATGATAAAATTCCAAATAACCCTTCTGTGGAAGATGTTCAAAGTGCTAGTGTTTTTTCAAGAGAAAATAATGTTGATTTTATAATTGGAATTGGGGGAGGCTCTCCAATAGATGCTGCAAAAGGGGTTGCGGTTTTGACTGCCAATGATATGGAACCTTTAGGTATGTATCAAGCAAGTTATCCAAATGATCCGCTTCCTTTGGTTGCAATACCTACTACGGCTGGAACGGGTACAGAGGTAACGCCTTATTCGGTTTTAACTAGAAATGATCTAAAGACTAAGAAGAGCTTTGGAAATGACAAAACTTTTCCTTGTATTGCTTTTGTAGATGCAAATTTTACTAATAGCCTTCCGTATAGCATCACAATTGATACTGCTATAGATGCATTTACACACGCCTTAGAAGGATTTCTTTCAAAAAAGGCAAACCCGTATTCAGATATTTTAGCAAAAGAAGCTATAAAGATTTTTGGAGAATCTTTAGATGCACTTGCAAATAATGACATAAGCTTTAATACTAGAAAAAGCTTAATGTATATGTCTACACTAGCAGGGATGGTTATCTCACATACAGGAACCACTTTGATGCATGGTTTAGGTTACAATCTTACATACTATAATGATGTTCCTCATGGTAGGGCAAACGCATATTTTTTAAGGGAATATTTAAAGTTTAATTATGATGTTGAAAAAGAAAAGATTGATTTATTGATAGAGATTTTAGGGTTAAAGTCTATCGATGAGTTTGCAGACAAGGTGGATAGCTGTTTTAGAAGAGATGTTAAAATAACCTTAGAACAGATTGAAACTTACGCTAAAACTTCTATCTTGCAAAATAATTCTAAAAACTCTAAAAAACAAGTGACACAAAAGGATCTACATGATATTTTAGTAAAGTCTTTAAAGAGTCTTTAAAGAATTAGGGGATTTTGATTTGGATGATATAGGCAAAAAAATCATATACAAGGACGAAGTAACATCTACAAATGACATAGCTAAAGATATTGCAAAGAGGACAGATTCGCATGGGTCTATTATAATAGCACAAAGGCAAACTAAGGCAAGAGGCAGACTAGGAAGAACTTGGGACTCTAATAACGATGATGGAGTTTGGATGTCTGTAATATTAACCCCAAGTTTCAACCCATTTATATTGCAAAAAATCACTTTGATTATGGCAGTAAGCATATGGCAGACGTTAAGCAAAATAGCTGGTGTTGATTGTCAAATCAAGTGGCCAAATGATATCTTATTAGATAGTAAAAAAATTTGTGGTATTTTATGTGAGTCTCAGTTTATGGGAACTAAAAGTAAATATGTTATAGCTGGGGTTGGAATAAACATTAACCAAAATTTATTTGAAGATGATTTGCAAAAAAGTGCAATCTCGCTTAAAATGTATACGGGAAAAGAACATAGAAAAGATGATATAATAAACGAGTTTGTGAAAAGCTTACAAGAAAACTATAAGATGATAGACGATGCGGGTTGGTATCAAATACTAGAGTTTTACAAGTCAAAGTGCTCAACATTGGGGAAATTTGTTAGACTTGGCGATATGGAGCAAGCTATAGATTATAAGGCGATAGATGTAAATGAAAGTGGAAATCTTATTTTAAGTAATAGGTTTGGAGAGATAAAACAAATAGTTTCAAATGAAATTTTTGAAATTAAAAACTAGAAACCTTGGAGGGTTAGAAAATGAGTGCTAAACCTGATGGAAAAAGAACAAGCAATACTAAGAGTAATAACACTAAAAGGGATGATTTTTCTAAAAAGAGTGATAGACGAAGTCATAGGGATTCTAATAATAAGCCTATGAATAAGCAAAGAAGCCATAATTCTACTAATTATGGTGGATTTAATAAGAAAAATGCATTTAGACACAAATCGGCAAATGTTGAGGAAACTGTAGATGATATAAAGGTTGATATTTTAAGGGTGGAAAAAGAGATAAACCTATTGATTGATGAGATAAAGAGCATGAAGTTGTAGAATATTTTTGAAGGAGAAGTTTTAATGTTGCTTGCAGTTGATGCTGGAAATACAAGCGTTGCGTGCGGTGTTTTTGACAATACTAATCTTGTAGCAAGTTTTAAGCTATCTACAAATATTAATAGGTCTATTGACGAGTATGGAATGCTAATATTAGAAGCTTTAAAGGTAAATGGCTTTGAACAGGGAATCGAACAAATAAAAGAAGCAGTGCTATCTTCGGTAGTTATTAAGGTTACTAACCCTTTAAGGCGTGCTTTAGAAAAGTATATTGAAGTTGAGCCATTAATGGTTGATGATTCATTAAATCTTGGTATAAGTTTAAAGTGCGATAACCCAAAAGAGATTGGTTCGGATAGAATTGCAAGTGCTGTAGCGGCTTTTCATACATATAAAAGTGCTGTTTTGATTGTAGATGTTGGCACCGCTACTACAATTGGGGTAGTTAATTCAAAGGGTGAATTTATTGGGGGGGCTATATGTCCAGGTATAAATTTATGCTTAGAGGCATTAGCAAAAAAGACTTCAAAGCTTCCTAAAATTAGCATAGAAAAACCGAAGGGTTTTATTGGTTCTAATACAAAGGATAACATACTATCCGGTGTATTTTGGGGGCATATAGGTCAAATCGAATATATAATAAAAGGGATAAAATCACAAATGCAAGAAAGTATGGTGGTTGTATTAACGGGTGGCTTGTCTAATGTAATATGTGATTTTATAAATGAGGTAGATTTTGTAAAAGAGACTTTAACTATTGAAGGTTTGCAGATTATTAGTGAGCTTAATTTTGAAGATATAAAATAAAATTTCTTGACATGGTGAGAGTATTGTGCTAGAATTCTAAATTGCGTTATAGTGTGTTTTTTCAGATTTTAAAAATCTATACAAACATTGCTATATGTAGTTTTTGTGTTTTTGAAATTATTTTTACTCTTTGTTTAAAGTGTTTAAATTTTTACATTTATAAATTTTTCTTAAAAAGTCTAACTACATGAGGTGATTATTGATGGTAGTAAATCCTGTTCGTTTAGGCAAATGTGAAAGAATGAGTTACTCTAGCATTAACGAGGTTCTTGACATGCCTAATTTGATCGAAGTTCAGAAAAATTCTTACAAATGGTTCTTAAAGGAGGGATTAAAAGAGGTTTTCAGAGATGTATCACCAATAACAGATTACACAGGTAATTTGATATTGGAGTTTATTGATTACAAGCTTGATGATGAGGAGCTAAAGTATAGTATCGAGGATTGTAAGGAAAGAGACGCAACTTATTCAGCACCACTTAAAGTAAAGGTAAGGCTGATTAATAAGGAGACAGGAGAGGTAAAAGAACAGGAAATCTTTATGGGAGATTTTCCTTTGATGACACCAAATGGGACATTTATAATTAATGGGGCAGAAAGAGTTATAGTAAGTCAGCTTGTACGTTCACCGGGAGTTTACTATTCATCTAAGATTGATAAAGTCGGAAAAAGTTTATATTCAGCTACACTTATACCAAATAGAGGAGCTTGGTTGGAATTTGAAACAGATTCAAATGATGTGATATCTGTTAAAATAGACAGAACTAGAAAGCTTCCTATTACTGTATTTATAAGGGCGTTAGGCTACGGTACTGATGTAGAGATAACAGAGCTTTTAGGGGAAGATGAAAAGGTTCTAGCAACGATAGGAAAGGATGCTACAAAAACCCAAGAAGAAGGTTTACTAGAGGTTTATAAACGATTAAGACCAGGGGAGCCGCCTAATGTTGAAAGTGCTACAAGTCTTTTAAATAGTTTGTTTTTTGACCCTAAAAGATATGACTTAGCTAGAGTTGGAAGGTTTAAATTTAACAAAAAACTTTCTTTAGCTAGAAGGATCATAGGGACGCAGATATCTCATAGTATTGCTGATCCTCAAACAGGAGAGGTTATAGTAGAAGCGGGGGAAATTCTAACTAGGGAAAAAAGCTATATAATACAGAATAAAGGTATCAACGAGGTTGAAGTAACTCTAGATGGAAAAGATCTTAAAGTTATTGGGAATAATACAGTGTGTTTTAAAACTTACACTGAGGATTATGTGGATTTTGATATCTCTGATATAGATGTAAATGAATATGTAAGAGGCGATGTCTTAAAAACTATCATAGATGAGCATAAAGATAAAGAAAGCTTTGCTAAGGCAGTTAGGCTTGCAGTTGACGAATTATTCCCTAAATTTATTACCAAGGAAGATATTGTGGCATCTGTAAATTATATTATAGACTTATCATATGAATTAGGGTTTAAAGACGATATTGATCATCTAGGAAATAGAAGGCTTCGCTCAGTTGGTGAGCTTTTACAAAATCAATTTAGGATAGGTCTATCGAGGATGGAGAGGGTGGTTCGTGAGAGAATGACAATTCAAGATATCGATATTGCAACGCCACAGGCACTTATTAATATTAGACCTGTTGCAGCATCGATTAAAGAATTTTTTGGTTCTAGTCAATTGTCACAATTTATGGATCAGACAAATCCTTTGGCAGAATTAACTCACAAAAGAAGGCTTTCGGCATTAGGTCCTGGTGGACTAAGCAGAGAGAGAGCAGGATTTGAGGTGCGTGACGTCCATCACTCTCATTACGGAAGAATGTGTCCAATTGAGACTCCTGAGGGACCTAATATTGGACTTATTGGTTATCTTTCTACATACTCAAAGGTAAATGAGTTTGGGTTTATGGAATCGCCGTATAGAAAAGTGGACAAAGAAACAGGATGTGTTGTAAGTGATATTGACTACTTAAATGCAGATGAGGAAGATGTGTATTATGTTGCACAGGCAAATGAGCCACTTGATGAGAATGGAAGATTTGTTTCTAACAGGGTTGTAGTAAGATATATGGACAAGATACTTGAGGTTGAGCCTTCAAGGGTAGATTACATGGACGTTGCTCCAAAGCAACTTGTGTCTGTAGCAACAGCTATGATACCTTTTCTTGAAAATGATGATGCTAACCGTGCGCTGATGGGAGCGAACATGCAACGTCAGGCGGTACCTTTGATAAAAACTGATTCACCTATTATTGGAACTGGTATTGAACACTCCGCTGCAAAAGACTCAGGTGTGGTTGTAATGGCGGAAAATGATGGAGTGGTTGATAAGGTTAGTGCTAATGAGATTATAGTTAAAACTACTAATGGAACTAAAGATGTATATAACCTCTTAAAGTATGTAAGGTCTAACCAAGGGACATGTATAAATCAAAGACCAATTTGCAAAAAAGGTGAAGAGGTTAAAAAAGGCGATGTTATTGCAGACGGACCATCTACTGACAATGGTGAAATTGCACTAGGTAAAAACATTCTAATAGGATTTATGACTTGGGAAGGTTATAACTATGAGGATGCGATTTTGATTAGTGAAAAGTTAGTTAAAGATGATGTATTTACCTCTATTCATATTGAAGAATACGAGTCAGAGGCTAGAGATACTAAGCTTGGACCAGAGGATATAACAAGAGATATTCCAAATGTTAGTGAAGATTCATTAAAGGACTTAGATGAAAGAGGAGTAATAAGAAAAGGTGCAGAGGTTAGATCAGGAGATATTTTAGTGGGTAAGGTAACTCCTAAAGGTGAAACTGAGCTTACAGCTGAGGAAAGGTTGCTTAGAGCAATATTTGGAGAAAAGGCAAGAGAAGTTAGAGATACTTCATTGAGGGTTCCTCATGGTGAGGCTGGAATTATTGTTGATGTTAAGATATTTACACGAGAAAATGGGGATGAATTATCACCAGGTGTAAATGAGATGGTGAGGGTATATATTGCACAAAAAAGAAAAATATCAGTAGGGGATAAGATGGCTGGTAGACATGGTAATAAGGGTGTTATATCAAGGATACTACCAGAGGAGGATATGCCGTTTTTACCAGATGGTACTCCGCTAGAACTTGTGCTAAATCCTTTAGGGGTTCCATCACGTATGAATATTGGTCAGGTTTTAGAGGTGCATCTAGGGTATGCAGCTAAAGCTTTGGGCTGGAAGATTGCAACCCCTGTTTTTGATGGTGCAAATGAAAAAGATATTCGCGATACACTTCAAAAAGCTGGTATAGGATATGATAAGTCGGTTATAGAAAAGGTTAAACATGCTAGAGAACAAGTTTCTAG
>CAZTHU010000094.1:0-7557 GCA_964613575.1 uncultured Eubacteriales bacterium
TATTAACTATTAACTATTAACTATTAACTATTAACTATTAACTATTAACTATTAAATTTATAAACTAACATTACGAAAAGGAGTGCTTTAGATGCCAGTTGAGGGTTATATTAAGAAAAAACAATCACAAAGTAACCAAAATGAAGAAATTGCTAAAACCAGTAAAAATGAGAGCTGTGAATATGATTTTTCCGATATAAAAAATGAACTTGTTGCGAGAGTGAGGCAAAGGGTTATACAGAAGTATAAGTCTGATGATCTCGATGATTCGGATAAAATGGATGTTATAGCTAAGGATGCTCTTAATGTGATAGATGAAGAAAGCAGTATGATGAATGGTGGAATATATTTAGATGTTGACGAAAAAACTCAGGTTTTAGAAAAACTTATATTTACGATGTTTGGTTATGGAGTGCTTGACCCACTTATAAAAGACCCATCAGTTACGGAGATAATGGTAAATGGAATGGATAATATATTTATAGAAAAAAGTGGTAAATTAGTTATTGCAACAGATGCCAAAGGTGATAACTTGAGATTTGATTCAGAAGATGAGCTCTTATATGTGGTAGAAAAGATTGTTGCACCAATAAATAGAAAGGTTGATGATAGTAATCCTATAGTTGATGCGAGGCTTCCAAATGGATTTAGGGTAAATATAGTTTTAAATGTTGTCTCTTTAGATGGAACAATAATTACAATAAGAAAGTTTCCTGAATCACCTTTTACTATGGATGATTTGGTAGGGAAAAATTCATTGCCAGCAGAGGTAGCCGACTTTTTGAAAAAGCTTGTTAAAGCAAGGTATAACCTTTTTGTATCAGGTGGTACTGGTTCTGGTAAGACAACATTTCTAAATGCACTTAGTAATTTTATAAATAGAGATGAGAGGGTAATAACAATAGAGGATGCTGCGGAGCTTAAAATAATGGGGGTTAAAAACCTTATTAGGTTAGAGACGAGACCTGCAAATGTAGAGGGTAAGGGTGCAATAGGAATGAGAGATCTACTAAAAAGTGCATTGAGGATGAGACCAGATAGAATTGTTGTAGGGGAGGTAAGGTCTGGAGAGGCTTTAGAAATGCTCCAGGCAATGAATACAGGTCATGACGGGTCTCTTTCTACAGGTCATGCTAACACTGCGGCAGATATGTTATCGAGGTTAGAAACGATGGTTTTAATGGCTGGGGTTGAATTGCCGTTGCTATCAATAAGACAGCAGATTGCTAATGCCATTGAGCTTATAGTTCACTTAGGGAAATTAAGAGATGGGACAAGAAGAATTGTCCAAATAACTGAAATACTTGGAGTTACATCTGATGGATATATTACACAGGATTTATTTAAATATGATCCAGCAGCAAATAAATTATTATATACAGGTAATAAGCTAAAACAAACACAGAAATTGAAATTTGTTAAAAAGAATGTTGGAGAATCAGATCTAGGAAAAGCTAGTGTAGGCTCATCTTTTAGTTCATTAGCTAAAAAAATTGAAGAGCAAAATTCAACAAATGGTGAAAATGGTACTTCAGAAATATTCTCAAGGTTTTTGCAGATAAAGAATGACTTAAAAACATCAGGTGCACTGGAGACGGATGAAAAGAAAAAGGTAGTGAAAAAGAACAAAAAAAGTACTAAGAAAGCTACAGCTACTAAGCAAAACGTAAAGAAAAATGAAGAAAAAGAAGCAGAGAAAAAGATGCAGGTAACTGAAGAAGAAAAATTGAGTAATAAAGATGTTAAAGAGAATTTACATGAAGATGCTAAAAAAAATATACAAAAAGGTAAAGGTGAGCAGGTAAATAAAGTTAAGAAGACAAAAATGTCAAATAAGGGAGTAAAAGACGGTGATTTAGAAGAAAGCGGTGTTAAATTGCCACCAGTGGGGAAAAAAGCGAATGAAGCGAAGAATAAAGAGGTTTTAAAAGAAAGGTGTGTTGAAGGTGAAGAGGAACAGGAAGAACAAGAAGGCCAAAACGAAATCGAAAACATGGGAAGTTTAAGGTTCGATATTAAAAGGATGCTTGAGAGTTAAATCCTTAAATGGTGATACTAAAATGCTTTTAAGTTTTTCTTAAATATATAAAAAGTTTTGTGGGGGGTGATAGGTATGTTGATAAATACTTATTCAAGGTTAAGTAGAAGTAGAAAGTAGAGAAAGTAGAGAAAGTAGAGAAAGTAGAAAGTGGAAAGTGGAAAGTAAGTTTATTTTAATAAAAAATTATTATGGAGGGTGATAGGTATGTTATTGAACACTTATGTAAAATTAAGGAATAAGTTGAGTTGTAAAAAAGGGCAAGGTTTTGTTGAATATTTGATTTTAGTTGTTTTAGTAGCAGTTGGATTAATTACAGTGATATATTACTTTAGAGACACATTAATTGGAAGATTAGAAGAGGTTACTGATAGAATTGGTGGTATGGGATAAGAAAAAATACTTTATTTTGTTTAATATGCTAGAAACATACCGTAAATTAAATAGATTTACGGTATGTACCCGTTTCTAATTTATCTAATATTTACTTACGTATATTTTAAAATTAAACACATAGTATGCTTCTATTATAAACCTTAGACTTAACAAGAACGGGGGATACGTTTATGTTACAAGTGAAAAACAAAGATGGGCAAGCGTTGGTTGAATTTATTATAATATTACATGTATTTGTTTTATTATTTTCTGCTGTCTTGTTTTTTTCAACATATATGTTCGATAGGCTCATTGTTCTATATGCTGCTAATATTGCGATTAATGAGGCTGTGGCAATGGCACCAGCTTATGGAATAGATGAAGGTGATATAGAAGATGCTATGATTGAACGAGCTGAAGATATGCTAAGTTACAGATATTCAGGAGGTAACTTTGATATCAGACCACGGATAGATATAGATGAGTCGAATAGACCAAACACTTATGGAACATTTGGTATTACGGTAGTTGGGGTGTATGATGAAAATCCACCATTTAGAGCTAACATAGTTCCTATTGACTATACTTTGGAGGTGGATTATGTTTGGTAAGTTAAGTGTTTTTCGCAAATATAGAAATGGTAAGAATAACAAAAAAGGAATTGCTATGACCATGTTTCTATTATTGTTACCACTTATGCTTGCTTTTTTTGCTTTTGCAATTGATGTTTCTATACTGTTACATGAACAGTATAGATTGGAGCTTGCTGTTAGGCATGCTGCGTATTCAGGTGGAGCTAGCATAATTTATATGAGAGATGAAGAGGGCAGAGTTAGAACACAAAATGCAAGGCAAGAGGCCCAAAGAGTTTTTACAGCAAATATTGGCGGGGGATCAACTGCTAACGTTACAATACCAAATAATGAAAGTTATGTTGATGTTAGAGCAACAATTCAGGTTCCACAATATTTTATACCCATACTTCCAGGATCTAACTCAAATAGGTTCGTCCCAATAACTAGAAGCCATAGAATTGAGCTTTATTAAATAATATATTTGACTGGTTAAAAATATAAAATTTATTTAAGGAAAAGGTGATTTAAAATGGGTACTGAAGCTTTTATTGGAATATTAATTTTCTTTTTGGTTTTTGTTATATTTATGCCTTTTGGAGATCTGGTTCCTAAAAGGAATTTTAAAAAGCTAGTTGCTCATATAAATGATCAAAGCGTTGAACATGCTAGACTTTCTGCTTTAGGGCTTTTTGAGAAGGTTTTTAATTTTTCTGAAAAGTATTATAGATTTATAAAGGCGATTATTAAAACAAAAGATTATGACAAGTTTTCGAAGCATATTATAACGGGAGGGTTAACAAGTAGAGTTACTGTAGAAGGAGCAATTGCTTCAAGATATACTCTAGCGCTTTTGTTATTCATATATATGTTTTTTTTAGGGGTTGTTTTGGGAATGTTTGGACTTGTTTTTTTGGGAATATTTTTAGCAATAGGCGGATATATGTTGCCAGAGTTTTTTTTAAAGAATCAAGTAAAGGTAAGACAAATTCAGATAAAAAAAGAAATACCATCTGTATTGAATACTATGGCAATTATGACAGATGCTGGATTAGGGCTATTTGAAGCAATAGATAAAGTCTGTGAAATAAGAAGTGGTGAATTCGTTGAAGAATTAAGAATGGTTAATGAAGAGGTAAAGATGGGTGTGTTGAGGAAAGATGCTTTTTTAAGAATGTCTGATAGATGTGAGGTTGCAGAGGTTAGTACTTTTGTATCAGCGCTAGTACAAGTTTTGGAAAAAGGAGCTTCTGGGATTTCAATATTTATAAGAGAACAAGCTATGGAATTGTGGAGTAAAAGACTTAGTGTGGCAAAAGAACTGGGAGCAAAAGCAAGCTTGAAGCTTTTTTTACCAATGCTTGGTTTAGTATTCCCAGCTGTTTTAATATTTTTGATGGGACCTGTAATAATTAATATGGTAGAAGATTTTTCTGCGGCAAATTAAGTGTAGTTGGTAAATGTATGGGTTGGGGGTGGAATGTTGTTCGCGCTTAGGAATAAAAAAGGTCAAACTATAATTGAGGCTATATTTATATTTAATGCTATGTTAATTATATTTTTTTTCATGTTGTTAATATCCTCTTTTTTTTACACTAGAATGATTGTTATACATGCTGCTAATGCAGCTATAAACGAGGCGGTAGGTGTTGCTCCGCAAGGACTTACAGGCGATGAAGTTCAAGACAGGATGCAGAGGAAGGCATTCAGTGTATTGCAAAGAACTGTTTTTGCAAGACCTGATTCAAGAGGTGCTACAGCCGAAGTAACCTTTGAAAATGTTGGAAGAAATGTTATTGCAAATTTTAGGGTAATAACAAGTGCGGAATATGGTTTGAGAATTCCACTTCTTTCTGAAAACTTAGCAGATGAGCTTTTGCGATATGAACTTGAGATTGATTATTCATGGATAGTAAATTAAATGAGAAAGCGTGGTGTTATATAATGGTAAGTTCATTTGGAGTAGCCTTTTTAGCAGCTTGTTTTATATTTTTTGCTATTAGTCTTTTACTTGATGTAATAATTGGTAATACTGGTAGGCACGGACAAATAAAGAAGCATTTTAATAAAATTAAGGGTAGGGGAAAGGCTGTTGTTCTAGATGAAGACTTAAAAGATGAGTTTGACAGAGAACTTATGCTAAGATATAGAAGAGTTGCCTTTATGTCTGGCGTTGTTGTATTTCTTTTTGCCTATATTGTATTTTTTGGTTCATTATTAGTAGCGTTGTTCTTGTTTTCAGTAACAATACTTTTATTGCCAAGAATTCTGAAGAACAAGAATTCTAGAAAGCGCGAAAAAATAATTAATGTTCAATTTAGGGATGCACTAAATGCTATTATGTCTTCACTAAAAAGTGGACTTTCTATGAATAGGGCTTTAGTAAAAGTTCCACAAGATTTAGAGAAAATTCATGCGATCCATAAGGAAAAAATAATATTGAAAGAGTTTGTAAATGTTAGAAATGATCTTAATATGGGTGTTACAGTGGATGATGCTTTAATTGCACTTAGAGATAGGCTAAGTTGTGAGGAAGGTGATGACTTTGTTAATTCAATTATAATTTTAAAGAAAAAAGGTGGTAATCTTGTTGAGGTAATGGAAAATACTATAACAATGATTTCGGATAAAATGGAATTAAAGAGTGAGATTGAGGTTTTAGTGGCTGCTAAAAAGATGGAATCTAAAGTCCTTACTGCAATGCCAATTTTAGTAGTGGTTGGCCAATCAACTATAATGAGAAGTTATGTAGAACCTCTTTTTACAGGGTGGGCAAATATTTTACCTATGCTTGCTTTTGTATTTTTGCTAATAAATTATTTTGTAGGTGAAAAGATTACAGATATTAAGGCTTAGAATCCATTGTATAGAAATAGGGTTATTTTTCTATAGTTGACAAGAGGTGGTGTTTTGATTAAAATGTAAGTCAAAGCTGAAAGATTAGTTTGTAAAATTTTATGTTAGGGGAAAAATAATGTGTTTAGTATCCTTAAAGTTGTAAATGTTATGAATGTAGTTTTGTTGGCAAATGTCATTGTTTCGGTAGTTGGTCTTAATAAGTATATTTCTTATATGATCCTACTGTTAGTCGCGGGGTTTATAGTTCTTATAACAAGGGTTGCTTTTGATAATGAACTTACATATGAAACAGATGTTTATTCTAAGTCATGGTATAAGACTATGGCTATTTTGTCATTGCCAATACTTTTAATTGCTCTTGTTTATTATAAGGAAGTTATATTTTTCATATTTACTTTGATGTTTGTAGTTTTGTTCTATTTTATTAATAGATTTATAAAAGTAAAAGATTTAATTTGATTTTTTCTTTTGTTTGGAGGAGATTTTTCTTGGAGGAGTACAAGTTGTTTAGTAATAAAAAAATTATCATGAGATTCTTTTTAACCTCTGTTTTCGTTTTGCTCTTGCTAATTTTAATTAGAACAACAGGATTTAGTCTTGACGGTTTAGGTGATGAAGCCATGAATGATGCATCGAGCTTTAATCCTGCTGTGGGTTTTTTTGTCGCAATATTCACTTTGTTCTTAAATTATGTTTACGATCATGTTAAATTGTCAAATGTAGAATCAAGAAAAAGCGCTGTAAGTGATTTGATTCCTGGTGAACGTTATTCTGTTCAGACGGAATCTGTTGAACAAGAGGAAAACATTCAAGGTAATACTGAAAATGATGCAAAAGAAAATCCACAGATAGAATCTAAAGTGTTAGGTAATGAAGATGTTGAAAAGGAGTATGAGGCTATTGTAGATAAGAAAAGAGATGGAAATACTCAAGAGGATTTACCTAATCAAGAGCAAGGTGCGTTCAATGATCCGGATATTGCAGAACTTGAGGATGATTTATATGACGAAGATTTACTTGAACTGGAAAACAGGTTAATGGGAGAGCAAGATGAGTTAGATGAAGAAACTGAGGAACCTTTAGAACATGAGAGAGTAGATGAAGATTATCTGTTGAGTAAAGATGAAATGGAGGGTGATTGGAAAGAAAAGGAAGAGTTTGAACAAAAGCTTAACTATACTAAATCTCTTTTAAACATTAGCGATGGTGATGACGTTAATACTCATAATGGCAATCTTGAAGAAACCGTAGATTTGCATGAACAAGATATACAAGAGGATCAGGATGAATTTAATTTTGATTATGATGATAGTTTTGTAGATGATAAGATGGGAGAAGAAAACGTCGTACAAGAAAAGGAAGAAAAATCTCAAGAGTCTATTAGTGACTATGATAACATAGAGGACTTTGATGAATTGCTTGAGGATGAAATAGATGATTTTGACGAGTTAGATGAATTAGATACGCAGATTAATGGAGAGAAAAAAACGAATGAAGAGACAGCAAATGTAGAAGATGACTTTACAGAGCAAGAACTAAATAGGCTTTATGATGAGATTAAAGAGGGTAATATTTTTGAAGAAGATGATGAGGATGAATTAGAAGTTGACGATGATGTTTATGACGATAAGTTGTATCAGGAGATATTAAGGGAGTATAAAGATGATTCGCAAGAGGCACTTAAAGAAGAAGACTCTTTGAAGTTAGATGCTA
>CAZTHU010000095.1:0-7539 GCA_964613575.1 uncultured Eubacteriales bacterium
CAGAGAATTCCTTCTCCAAGCCACTACCTTTTAAGGTAGCTGGTTAGTTGACTTTCAATTTCTATAACTAACTTTTTTAGCGCATCTATTATATCATTGTAAACAATACCTTCGGCATATCTATAATCTTTGGTGTACTTGTTCCATCTACTTTTTAAAGTTTCACTATTTTGTAATTCAACGATTCTTTTATTAATATCATTAAGTATGTGAGAAGTGCCTCTATGTGCTGCGGTTGATTTAATTGCCTCCCCAAAAACTAAAAGATCAAAATGCTGAGTTTTTGTCAAAATATAAACATCATAAAAATCTCTTGGTCTTGTATTAATCTCTCCCCTTCTCAAAATAGTTTCTACTTTTTCTGCTAATACAGTTTCGATATTGTAAGCCCAAACACAAATATTCCCTTCTTGAAATATCCTTCTGACAAGGAATAAAACTTCTTTAGGTGTAATGGCATCCCCAGTTGTAATATCAATTTGCATTGGTATAATAATGGTGTCATATTTTGAAAGAATACTCACGCGGTAACCACCATAGACATCATCATCCCTAATCGCATCAACACTATTAAATCTAAAAGTCACATCATCATCTAATGAAATTTCACAGACTTCTCTAATTACTTTAGCAATTGAAGCATTATCGATTGGATAGTTCTTGATCGTTGCGTCCATGTCCATCGTCGCTCTATTATCTATCCCTACAAGTGCCGCGATCAGCATTCCACCTTTTAAAATAAACTTATCCTTATAGTCCGACTTCGAAATACGCTCTAAAAATCGTTCAAACATATAGTTTTGAAGTACTATTTGAGCAGACATATCTTTTTTTCTAGCGAGATTTCTAATTTTCGCCTTTAAACTCATCGCTTTTCCACTCATAGTATCACCTCTAAATAATTTTTAAGTACCGTTTCTATTTTAAGTTTTTTCGCATAATCCATTAATAATGAATAGTCAGATGATTTTATTTTTACGTACCGTCTCAATGCTTTATTTAAAATCTGAATATCTATTCTGCTTCTACTTTTAATAATATCACAAATCGTTCTTTCAATATTATAAACTCTAATCTGGTTACCAAAGGAACTATTAGTTGATACAACACCAAGTTCATGTAATTCTTTTTTTATATAATAAATTTTAAACCTTTCAGCAACATTTGAGACAACTTTATATCCACTTGGAACCGTAGCCGAATACTCAAATGGTGTTCGTTCTGATAGGTTGTGGATAAAAAGAGCTGTCTCATGAGAATATATTATTTTCAAATACTTTTTTTGCATAGCAAACATTTCATCCTCTATAGCATCAATAGCTACATATACGCCACGTTTACACATTTCTAATTTACCCTCAAAAATCAATCTTTGAAGATATTTTCTTGGTATCCCATATTTATCAAGATCTGCACTTAGAATCGTACCATTTTGTTGTTTAATCAATTCTTCAATTTTTTCTAGATAATTGATAGATACCCCTCCACAATAAATATACTTATTGTACTTTGACATACTACGCTAATCACCCCAGTGAACAGTAACCCCTACATTACTTTCTCAAGCTTCCAACTCTCCTCTAGCAAAGCATAATCATTAACCTTAACCTCTTGCAACTTACCTAAAGCCTCAAGCTCTAAATATCTATCATTTGCGTACATCTCGCAATTAACACCTTTATCAGGATAATGAACATTTTTCTCGTATCCAAATTCTTTTGTAAATATTACATCTTGATTTTCATATTTTGCAACACCGCTAGTAATATTTGCCCCTATCTTTATGGGCGACTTTTTGGACGTATCACAATCTAAGCTAATTTTTCCACCTTTAAACGAAAGCCTTGAATCTTCTAAGTCCGTGTATGACCAAAGAGAAATTGTTCTATTTGGAACAAGCCCAGTATCTTCATCACACATTGGCATAATGCCTCTTCCACTAGGTGACATCATAGTAATTGACCACGGTGCAAAACGTATAGGCCATGCCCCAACATTTTTTATAAAATGCTTTAGTTCTACCCTAGAGCTTTTTTCATCAAGCCTAATCTTTATAATCTTTTGCACATTTACAAATTCCTCTTTTTCTTGCTCAAAAACTACAAAGCCTTCCTCTTCATACCATTTAACAGCACCGTTATCTGGTACATATGTTCTATTTATATCCTCTGGGCTATGCCACAACCTATGCCCGCCATAAAGCCTAAATTCTTTTTCTCCAACCTTGCCTAAATGCTCAGGCACCTCAAAAAATTGATTTTTCTCACCAACAAATCCATATTTAATAATCCTAGGGCCAACATCAGTCGTAACAACAACGTCAACTTTGTCATTAGAAATACTAACACAGTTTTCCCATCCCTTATAACTAATCTTAGTTATCTTCATCATGAAAACCTCCCTCTAATCCTCTATCTAATATAATATTTGCCTCCATCACAATCCTTTGGAGTTGACCGTCCTCAGGCTCAATCTCTAAAGCCATCTCAGCATATTTTAAGGCCTTATCTACCTTTCCATACTCCAAATTATAACCTGCTGCAAATTTTAATAAATCAAAACGATCAGGCTCTAAAGCTAATATTTTTTCAACATAAATATAAGAATTGTCTATATCATCCTTTTTTATGTAGATATCTAACAACTCTTCAAAGGCTTTAATATCACCCCGCTCTTCTGCCAACTCTTCCCAATAAGCTATAGGCTCATCATAGAGTTCTAAACTAATTAACTCATCTAAAATTCTTATCCTATTAGTTTCATCTAAATCAACTTCACTTAAAGCTTTTGAAAAATAATCTCCCGCTAGCCTATTATCACCTTTATCTAAATATAAAAACGCTAGTTCCAAAAGAGCTTTCTTGCTTCCTAATTCTTTTGCCTCTTCAAAATAGTCTATAGCCCTTGCACTAAAACCAATTTTATCATATTCTCTAGCAATTTCGAAATATAAAAAATGATTTTTTTTTAGTTTTTCTGCAGTATACTCTAAAATAGATTCATTCGATTCCCACTTTTTCATTTCATTTAAGCTTGTCGCCGTTAAAAATATTATCACAACTACCACAACACTAGCAAACATAAATGACCACATATTCTTAGATAAAAAATCTTTTGTAGATAACTTTACCCACAATCTACTAATTAAATAACAACTTAAAAAAACCATACCTAGATTTGCAAAATAAAGTTGTTCTACCCTTGCAATATCTGGTCTTATGGCTACTAAAAATAAAACAGGTATAAAAAGTGCTATAAAAATACCTAAACAATCAAAAATTTCTATCCATTTCTTGAAAGCTAAAAATGTAATTATTAAAAATCCAATAAAAATAAATATTCCAAGTAATACATTAACATTATATACACTAAATACTTCTCTAAAACTAAAAAACGGGCTTAGCTGGATGGGCACAAAGAACTCTGTAAAGTATTTATATATATTGTAGAAAAACACCGTAAAGGGTTGTCCACCAATGGTCATCATTTTCCCTAGATTAAAAACAAATGATATCAACACTATAATAAGAAATAACAACGAAATTGTGAAAAAAGGTAGTTTAATTGCAAATCTACGATACATATCCTTACTAGTAACTATTCTAAGTGGCCACCTTTCTATAAAAACAAAGGTTAATGGCAAAAGAAGAAATGTAACATTCGAAAGTAAACAAAGAATAAATGATACAATTCCAAGTAAGCTCATCTTTGAGTTTTTCTCTTTCACATAAGAGATGTAAAAAAGAATTGTCAAGATCCCAAAAAATGTACCAAGTAAAATCCCCCTACCTGATGCACGCAAAATAAGCTGACCTGCCATAGGGTGAAGTGCAAATACAAGACTTACAAACAAGGCTATATTTACCTTTTTTAGCAATACCACCAATAAAAAATACAAGAGTAATACATTTATGACATGCAAAATAAAGTTCGTCCTATTATGCCATGTTAAATCCTCAACGTCTTCTCCTATTACATTATCCGCCATCAAACTTAGCATTGTAACAGGCTGATAAAAACCTTCTAAATCCTTATGCCCAAAAACTTGAGTAAAAAGACTGACCGCATTTACCAAACTTGGGTCTTGAACAAGCTCATTTTCTATATACCTATTATCTTCAAAAAGTTTGCCTTGTGAATCTAAGAACGGAATATGTACAAGGCTAGTTAAAATAATCAACAATACAATATAGGCAAAAAAAAGCTTTGGTATCTTCTTATCCCATGAAAAATAATCTTTTAAAATATCTACGATACCTTTTTTATCATTAAACCCAGTCTCAATAATACTTTTTTGCTTACTCATAAAAACCACCTCTAAACCTACATCGGTAAATTAAAGTCTTTCTTTATAATTAATTTTAATAGCCTTGCTATCAAGGCCTCACCAAGCATTTTTTACCAAATCCTATCAAATCATTCCTTCCTGCCTTCTTCAACGCCTTTATTACAAGTGCTTTATTTTCCTTTTTTCTAAACTGCAAGAGCGCCCTTTGCATTTTCTTTTCCTCAAAGGTAGTAGGTACATAAACACTTTGACCCGTCCTAGGGTCTATTTGGGTGTGAAACATACAAGTCGAAAGCGTTCCTGGAGTAGGGTAAAAATCTTGAACTTGTTTTGGGTTAAAGTTAATACTCTTAAGATACTCCGCCAACGCAATAGCAGAATCTAAAGTACTACCAGGATGACTTGAAAGAAGATACGGAACCAAATATTGTTCTAATCCTAAAGCCTTATTTAGCTTTTCATACTTTTTCACAAACCCTTTATAAACATCTACTTCAGGCTTACCCATCTTTGCTAAAACATTAGGACAAACATGCTCAGGTGCAACCTTCAACTGACCGCTCACATGATTTTGGCAAAGACTTCTAAAAAAAGAATCATCATCATCTAACATCAAATAATCATAGCGAATCCCAGATCTTATAAAGACCTTTTTTACCCCTTGAATTTTTCTTATCTCATCTAAGAGATCCAAATACTCCTTATGACTTACCTTTAAATTCTTACAAGGCGTTGGTGAAAGACATTGCTTGTTTTTACAAACACCTTGTTTTTCCTGTATCTGACACGCTTTATTCCTAAAATTTGCAGTTGGTCCGCCTACGTCATGTATATACCCCTTGAAATCCTCATCAAAAACTAAGTCTTGTGCTTCTTTTAATATAGATGCCTTACTTCTTTTTTGTATAACTCGCCCCTGATGAAAATTAATAGAACAAAATGAGCACCCACCAAAACAGCCTCTATGACTGGTGATACTAAATTTAACTTCTTTTATTGCAGGTATTCCACCTTTAGACCTATACATAGGGTGATAATCCCTTTGATAAGGCAAAGCGTAAACCCGATCTAGTTCTTTTTGTGTCATCGGCTTAATTGGAGGATTTTGAAAGAGATATTTCCCAAAATGTTCTTGAATTAAAGTCTTACCATAAACATAGTCTTGTTCTTTGTATTGTTTCATAAATGCTCTAGCGTAAGATTTTTTATCCTCCCTTACACTCTCAAAAGAATCTAGCAAAACATATTTTTCACTCTCTATATCTCCGCTTTTTAAAAAGGTTTTTGCATCAGGCTTTAAAGCTTTTTCATCTAGAAGCACACACGTACCTCTAATATCTTTAATACTCTTTATGGGAACACCTCTTTCTAAAAGCTTTGCAATCTGAACAATTGGAGATTCCCCCATTCCGTACACTAATATATCTGCTCTTGAATCAACTAAAATAGAACGCCTTACCCTGTCGTCCCAATAATCATAATGAGCAAACCTTCTCAAAGAACTCTCCACTCCACCAATAACAATTGGCAAATCCCCAAAAGCTTCTCTTAAACGGTTACAATATACTATAACAGCCCTGTCAGGACGAAATCCACTCTTGCCTCCAGGCGAATACAAGTCTTCACCCCTTTTTTTCTTTGAAACAGTATAATGATTTACCATAGAATCAATAACACCAGACGAGACTAAAACTCCTAACCTTGGCTTTCCTAGTTTTAAAAAATCCGATTTATCTTTCCAAGAAGGCTGTGGTAAAATCCCCACCCTAAAACCATGACTTTCAAGAACTCTAGTTATAACCGCATGGCCAAAGCTTGGATGATCAACATAGGCATCCCCTGATACATATAAAAAATCCAATCCTCCCCAACCTCTATTTTCAATATCTTCCATGCTAACAGGTAAAAAACTCATAATTCTCCTTCCACCTACACCCTTCTAATTTAACTTTTACATAGCTAGAACAAACCTAGCTCACTTTTTAGTTTTTTCATCATATCCTCTAAAGCCTTGCCTCTATGCGATATCTTGTTTTTAACGTCAGGTTCTAACTGTGCCATTGTCTTTTTAAACTCTGGAATATAAAATATTGGATCATAACCAAAGCCCTTATCTCCTATAGAATTATTAGAAATTCTTCCTTCACACTTACCGATAGCTTGAAAAGACTTTCCCTGTCCTAAAATTACCGTTATACAACAAACAAATCTTGCCGCCCTCTTCTCTTCATTAACACCATCTAATAATCTAAGCACTTTATCGCGCTTTTTCTGGTCACTTGCACCCTCTCCCGCAAACCTAGCCGAAAAAACACCTGGTGCACCATTTAAATAATCAATCTCCAAACCAGAATCATCTGCTATAACAAACTCTCCTGTCTTTTCAAAAATTGTCTTTGCCTTTATCATAGAATTTTCCTCAAACGTATTTCCGGATTCTTCTATATCATCTGAAATATTTGCCTCACCCATCGAAACAACATCTAAATCAAAACATTCTAACATTCTTTTAAACTCTTTTAGCTTGCCCTCATTTTTTGATGCAATAATAATTTTTTCTTTCATAAAAAACCTCCAAAAAAACATTATTCAATAAAAAAAAGCCCTCAACCATCGCCAAAGGCTCTAACCAAACAGGGGAGACAGGACTCGAACCTGCAACTTACGGTTTTGGAGACCGTTGCTCTACCAATTGAACTACTCCCCTACAAGCAAATAAATTATACACCACCTACACCTTAGCCGTCAAGCAAAATTTCAAATCTACGCACGGCAATTATACTTCGGGTTACTGTTCATCACTACGCTTTTTGTCCATTGAAACATTACAATGATTGTTTAACAAAAACGCAAACACCTTGCCACTCCTGTTTTAGATTCCCTCAATCACAATGCCTACTGGGAAATCAACATGAACAAACTTTCCTGTCTTTGTGTTCCTGAATTCCATAGAATTTTCGTTTTTACAGTTGTATTTTACATCACAAAATGATACAATGTAATTACAGAATGACAATAAAGCAATAAGATTAGCGAGGTAATTATATGTTAATGGATGTTGTGAAGATAGGAAATTCAAAGGGAATAAGAATACCTGCAAACATACTAAAAGATCTTAACGTCAAAGATAAAGTTAAAAAAAACCACCCGCGCACTCTCGTGAATTCATTCATGAGAGTGCGGAGACACTTATAAAAATCTCTTGCTTTATAACTCCAATCGAATTATAATATTAATTAATAATTGTTCTT
>CAZTHU010000096.1:0-7508 GCA_964613575.1 uncultured Eubacteriales bacterium
AAAGTGGAAGGTTTAATAGCCGTTATACCACTGGGGAGTTACAAGCTCGTGACTTCAGTCATGAGCAGTTGACCAGCAACTATTTGTACAAAATCACTATAATCACCAGCAGTATGAGATTTATCAAGAGCATCATAATATTCGGAACGTTTTTCTTTTTTTATAATTATTGGTGGAAATCCACTTTTCATCATATTATCGGGTTACTGTTCACTGGGGTGATTGATGACTGAGAATAAGAAAAACCCATTACAGAAAAATTAAGCCTGTAATGAGTTTAATAATACAATCAGTAAAGCTTCGTTAAAATATCCAGAAGCGAATTTACGTCAACAGGCTTCGATAAAAACTTATTCATTCCAACATCGTAGCATCTTTGAACGTCTTCTTTCATAGCATCTGCTGTTAAGGCTACTATAAATACTTCATTCCCATCTTCTCTTATTTTTTTAGTTGCTTCATATCCATTCATTACAGGCATTTGACAGTCCATAAATATTATATCATAGGTTTTTTCTTTGATTTTCTTCAAGCACTCTTCTCCATTCTTGACTGAATCGCAACTATATCCGTTGTTTTCTAGTAGTTTAACAAAAAGCTTGGTGTTAATTAGGTTATCTTCAACTAATAATATACGCACTTCGTTCTTTTCAGTTTTTAGAAGTTTTTCAGCTTGTTTTTCCAAGTCTCTAATATTCCCTTCTTGCTCTATTGATGCATTAGCTAGTTCGCTTTTTTTAAGGATTAGATAAAACGTAAACTTACTTCCGCCTCCTTCGTTGCTTTCAACGAAAACATCTCCGTTCATCATATTTGCTAATTCTTTACTAATGTTCAGGCCTAATCCTGTTCCGCCATACTTCCTAGTAATGGAAGAGTCTGCCTGCACAAAAGGTTTAAAAAGTTTATCTTGTTCTTCTTTAGTCATTCCAACGCCTGTATCTGCGATAGATACGGATAACTTTATACTGTTTGTATCAAGTTGAGTAGGTTCTGTTTTTATAAACACTTCTACTCTACCAGAATCAGGGGTGAACTTTATAGCATTTCCTACTAAGTTAGTTATAACTTGTTTAATTTTTGTTATGTCTCCAATTGCATTTAGCGAATCAATAAAATTAAAATTTGTTATTAGGTTTATATTCTTTTCTTCTGCCTTAAATTTAAATGTATTAATATACTTGATTAATTCTTCTGGATTAAACATGCTTTCTTCCAAATCCATCTTTCCGGCTTCTATCTTAGATAGGTCTAATACATTATTTATCAAGCTTAGTAAAATATCCGACGATGTCTTAATATACTCAACATACCCTGTTTGCTCTTTTGTTAGGTTAGATTCTTTTAGTAAGTGCAAAAAGCCACTAATCCCATTTAGCGGGGTTCTTATCTCATGACTTGTATTAGATAAAAACCTGCTTTTTGCAACATTCGCCTCTTCCGCTTTTTGTTTAGCCAAGACTAAATCCTGTTCTATTTGTTTTTTCTCTATGATTAATCCACTTATATAAGCCGACCATTTTAAAGCCTTAATATTATTACTTGAAGGCTCTGTTATTTTATCACTATAATTAGCAATAGTTCCTAACAATTCTCCTTTACTAGAGAATATAGGAAGGGACCAACAAGCTTTTAGGTTATGTTTTTTTGTCTTTTCTATAAAAACATCATAAGGCGTCCATTTAGGATCATTTTGTATATCCTTACTTATTGCAAGTTTTTTTGTATAAGCAGCTGTCCCACAAGATCCTACATTTTGCCCTATTGGTAAGCCAGGTGGTAACAACAATTGATTATAATCATCCGGTAGGCTTGGTCCAGCACCAAAAAATACCGTTTGTTTTTCTGGGTTAAACAATAGTATCGAAGTTTTAATACTAGGATCTAACGATTCGCTGTAAAAACACACCATATCCAATATTTCTTTTGAGCCCTTGCTTTCTGTGAGCGATTTTAAGATATCGTTTTCTCTTTCTAGTGTATTAACTTGCCTTTGTATCGTATTTTTCATAGTTCTCAAAGAATCAACTAACAATTGAATCTCTTTTATATCACTATCCGAAAAGGTAGTATCAAAATCATTATTTGCTATCATAGTTGCATTTTTTGCTATTTCCTTTAATCCTTTTGAAAAATTGGCTGTTACAGGCTTTATAAAAAATAAAGATATTATAAATAAAACAGTACCGAATATAATTGAAATCAATAAAGACTCCCATAAAATATTCTCATATTCATCTATTTGGATGCTTGCTCCTATTATATATGTACGATTATGCTTATCCGTGTATGGGATTAACAACATTCTACCTTCTCCCCATTCGTTATAAAAAGTAGAATACGTTGGCTTTAAAGTGTTTAAAACGTCTATAAAAGCGTCTGGATCTTGATGTTTTTCAAAAAAACCTGCATGTTCTGAATTAATGTCTGTTAAGTCTGAACTTGTTGCAGTAGTAAACAAAATCTCATCATCTATAACTAAATTGCTCCATATGTATTGCAATCCTGTTTTTTTAGAAATTAAATTGTTGCGCTGAATATTATCTTTATGTTCCTCGTGCGTAATAGAGTCACTAGAGATTAACTCATCATGGAAATCTTGCCCTATTATGTCGTGATACATGATAATATTAGAATACAATTGCGAATCTTTGCTATCTCTAACAAGATCCCTTCTAATATAAGTTAAAACCCCTGTAAATACAATACACTACACTAACATTGAAATCGCTAAAAATATTAAAGTTTTTATCGTAATATCTTTTTTCTTTCTATACATTATAACACACTCCTATCCTATCTCTTTTGCTGACATTTATTAAATTCTTTGCCTTTTTGTTATTATAATATTATACCTAACTCTAGTCTTATAGAAACTAAAATCTCAGACAACCTCTCAAAATCAGTATCCAAAGCTGCTTCTTTTGCTTTAACCACATATGGTTCTATTTCAGTTATTCTTAAGTTCTTAACCATATCAGCTAATTCTTCCACTGCTTTGCAAATACTCGGAGTATCTCCCTCTCTAATAAAAGACTCTATAGCTAATATAACCTCCGTTAATTCTGCTAATCCTTCAGCAAAAAGAATTTTTGCATCACTCTCACTCAAAGCCGTTTCACTCGTAAACCACTTAAGTAAATCCTCATATTCATTTGATGATTCACTATAATCATTTTCTTCTAAGCAGTTTTGAGTATATTTCAAAATAACATCTTCTATCTGGCTCAAATTAACTGGCTTACTTAGATAAGCATCCATTCCAGCATCAAAACATTTTTGCGCATCACCCTTCATTGCATTCGCTGTTAAAGCAACAATGGGTGTATGCTCTCCACCTTTTTCAAGTCTTCTAATTTGTCTCGTAGCTTCGTAACCATCAATAACAGGCATCTGACAGTCCATGAAAATCATTTGGTATTTTTTATTCTTAAATGCGACAATAGCCTCTTTTCCATTCAAAGCAGTATCGCAATTTATACCCATTATCCGCGATAATTTCAAAAAAAAACATTCTATTAGATTCATTATCCTCAACTAACAAAACATTAAACTTTTTATTAAACTTTATACATAACAACTTTTCTTTTTTGTTCTTTTCTTCCGCAAGCTCAAAACTTTCTTTAGCTTTATTTGTATTTGTATTTGTATTTGTATTTGTTCCCAATGTGAAAATATTGAAAAACTCACCTTTCTCATTTAGTAGCTGTTCTCCCTCAAATTTTTGAATTTTTATTAATTCGTCACTTCGTGTTCTTTCTAATAATATAAAAAACTTAAACTCAGAACCAACACCTACCCTACTTTCTAGTTCTATTTCACCTTTCATAATCTCAACAAGAGATTTTGTTATTGCTAAACCTAACCCCGTGCCACCATATTTTCTTGTTCTCGAACAGTCCGCCTGTACAAATGATTCAAATAAATCTCTTGAGTCCTTTTCTGAAATTCCTATCCCCGTATCTTTGACCAAAAATACTACTTTTAATTCATCTTGTTCGCATTGTTCATCGCCTTCTAAATTTACTTCAACCAATACTTCTCCTTTATTTGTGAATTTTATTGCGTTACTTATCAAATTTATGATTACTTGTTTCAATCTAGTAGGATCGCCTTTTACAAGCCTTGGAACTTCTATAGCTATATTAACATTAAAATTAATTCTTTTTTCCCTTATCACAGGTTCAAATGGTACTAGTGCATCTTTCACAATTCTATATAAATCAAAAGGTATCTTTTCAATTTCAAGTTTACCTGCCTCTATTTTAGATATATCTAAAACATCGTTAATTACATTAAGAAGATTTGTTGCAGAAATTTTCATAGTTTCAACATCTATTACACATTCTTCCGCCAAACAAGATTATTTGTTTTTTCTTTTAGAGTTTCTATATTCACTGGCTTTAAAATATAGCCTTCTACATCTAAATCTTTTGCTTCTTTAACATAGCTTAAAGTTGCATGTTCCGTTAAAATAATCACCGGTATATTCTTATACCAATCATCACTTCTCATGTTGGCAATTAAATCCAATCCATTTTGCGCGTTTAATACAAGATCCATCAATACAACATCCGCCGTTTCACCTGAAACGCAAATATTTTTAATCATTCCAGCTTCATTTCCAGCCTCTCTAACAGCATAACCCTCATTTTCCAAAACAGCTCTGATTTTTGCTCTCGTTGATATAGAATCATCAACAATCAATACAATTTTTCTAACTTCTTTCATCCCTATCACGTTCTTTTATGTAAGTAATTATCATTTTAAAACCCTTTCAAATACATCCTCTAAATCTTTTCGCTTAAAAGGTTTAGAAACATAATCTGTCATTCCTGCACTAATGCACTTTTCTCTATCACCCACCATAGCATTTGCAGTTAAAGCTACTATCGGAAGTTTTTCAAAATCTCCACCCTTTTTCCTTATCATTTTAGTAGCCTCATAACCATCAATACCTGGCATTTGACAATCCATAAGCACAACATCATATTTAAAATTCTCTACTTTTTCTATAGCTGATAAACCGTCCTCAGCTTGGGTTACTCTACACCCTATCTTTTCAAGTATTGCAATTGCAACCATGCGATTAGCCTTGTTATCATCGACCATCAAAACATTTAGTCCATTTAAAAGCCTTGAATCACGTGATTCTTTCTCGGTATTCTCTTTCTTATTATCATCTATGTTCAAAGCTTTCTTTCCCCTTAGGTCTACTTCTTTTTCATAATCTTTAATATCTTCATTAGATACCCTTAATTTTAAATCAAAATAAAATACAGTTCCTTTTTCAATTTTGCTTTTAGCCTTTAAGCTCCCCCCCATAAGAGCTACCATTTTTTTGCAAATAGCAAGCCCTAAACCTGTGCCACCATATCGTCTACTAGATGAACCATCTACTTGGGTAAATTGTTCAAAAATTTGCTCAAGCTTATCCTCATTAATACCAACACCACTGTCTATAACCTCAAAGAATAAATGCGCAACACCATCTTTCACACCCTTACATTCCACTTTAACACAAACAAAACCTTTTTCCGTAAATTTTATTGCATTATTCACAAGATTTAATAAAATTTGTCTTATCCTCATCTTATCTGCCAAAATATATTTTGGAACAAATCTAGACAAACTAGCACCTAATTCATGGCCTTTTTCATTTGCTTTTACAGACAACATCCTTAAAACCTTTTGCACCTCTTGTTCTAAATCAATTATCTCTTCCATTAAATCCATCATTCCAGCTTCAATCTTAGAATAATCTAAAATATCATTTATAATACTGAGCAATGATTCTATAGAATCATCCGCCATTTTTAGATAACCTTTCTGTTCATCTGTAAGCTTTGTATCATGCAAGACATTTAGCATCCCTACAACACCATTTAAGGGTGTTCTTATTTCATGACTCATATTAGCAAGAAACTCACTTTTAGCCGTATTTGCTGATTCTGCAAGCATTCTTGCTTGTACTAATCTATTTTCATGTTCTTTTTTAAGATATACATTAGTAAAAAGCTCTGCTAATATTTTCAATAAGAAAGTATCATCATCTTCCCAGTTCTTTTTTTTATACACCGAATCAAAACCTACAAAACCTAAGCACTCTCCTCTTAAAAATAGAGGAATTGTAATTAATGTCTTTATCTGCTGATCTTTTAAAATCTTATATAAAGGACTTTCTTCATTCAATTTTTCAACATCAGGTATTATTAATGTCTCACCTTTTTTGTGCTTATCCACCCAATCTTTTGTAAAAATATCACATGATATATTTTGCAGATAATCAATCTGAGCGCTTATGTTTTCTCCACACCATTCAAATGTATTAGACATCAAATTGTTTTCAAAATCATACTCAAATAAATATGCCCTATCACTATTCGTAAATGAACCAACCAAACTTAGAGCATTAGATATCGCATCATCCACATCATCTAGCGAAGTGTTTATAAAGCCCGTTGCTAAATTAACTAGTAAATTCTGTGCGTCCACCTTTTTTTTAAGCTTAGCCTCCGCTTCCTTTCTTTTAATAGTTTCTATACATGCATTAAAACTTTTTGCTAAAATATCCGTTATAGGGAGCAAATCATTTACTAGAGCATCTTTTAACGCGTATTCTCTACCAATTAAAAGCATCCCAAAGCCTTCCAGGTCATAAGCATAATATATTCTTTCACCTTCAAATGTACGCACTTTTTTACGTTCTACACAATCCTCTTTATTAAGAACCGCTAAAACATCCTTAAATAACTCGTCTTTAGCGGAAGGTTTAGGAATTGAATAAACAGTTTCTAATTTATTGTCAATATTTTGCAACACAGCTATGTGGGTGCAATCTAATTTTCTTAAAAAAATTGATGTAGTTTTTTTAAAAAGAGGCTTTAGCTCTTGCTCCCCACTTGCAGCAAGAGCTAATTCTAATAAAACCTGACTCCATACGTCATAATCCATACGCTACTCCTCCAATAAAGCAACTACAGATGTTTTATTGTAAAATTCCAAATAAGCCGTTCCTGTATTTGCAATTTCGCCAAGGGTTAGTGCTCCTATAAGTGTATTATCATTATATACCGTATCTAATTCCTCGCTAAAATCATCTTCTAAAAATAGCACCCTTGAAATGCAGTCTATAAAGAATGTTGATAAATTTTCAACATTCTCTTTGGAATGATTTTTCTCAAAAGAATCACCAGCTAATTTTAATGCATGTTTTGCCCCTTCAACTAATGAATCTTTATTGCCTTGTAAGATATTCACAAATGAACCTTGGGGAACTTCACCAACACAAATCATTTTATCACCATCAAGTGCTATAGGGTCTCTTACAACCATTTCGTCAGACATTTTTGTAATCCCAAAAGGATACCCCTTGGCTAGATCAAAAAATTCTACATCTTTAAATAATTTATCCGAAAATTTCTCTACAATCTCTCTATATACCTTAAAAGCAGGCTCCCAATTTAAAGATATTACAACATTTCTATCAACTTCCGTTACCTTTAATG
>CAZTHU010000097.1:0-7501 GCA_964613575.1 uncultured Eubacteriales bacterium
TTCATTGCATTAGCTACTACATTTGCAACAGAAAGTTCTAGTTTAGCGCCTTCATTAATTGTTCTCATTAATGCTTTGTAAGTTTCTTTAGGAAGGCGCTCTTTCATTTGGTTAAATCCAAATGAGTTAGTTCCAAAAATGTCTTTAATGCAGTTGCTGTTCGTGTTAGTTTTAGACATACAATTCTCCTTTCGATATTATGTATTTTAGAATGATATATTAAAAAATAATATGTTTGCTTTTAGTTATAAATTCGTATCATTCTAATTTGATTTTTGCAATACTTAAAAAAATAAAGAAAACTATCAATTTATATTAGTGTAAAGAAAAAAAATAACAATATTAGGTTTTTTAGTTTCGATATTTTTGTAGATTATACTTCTTTGTAACGAAAAAAGCAATAGTGAATATCAAAATAAATAAAAAAAAGGAAACCGTTCAACAAAATATACTTTTCTTCGAACGTTTCCACTTTTAATTTTTAAAGACCATTACTCTCCTATTATTAAATCATTAGTTGTATCAGGACTTGCATTTTCATTAGGTGTATCTGTTACAGTTTCACCAAATGTTATTTCAGGGTCAACGCCTAAATGTCCTCCAGCCCAGGACAATATAGTTGTTAAGCCGTTTAGTAATACCCAGCCCCAAATAGAATTAACTATAAGTTTATTACCTGTTTCTATTCTATCTGGTTTCCCAAAAGATAGTTTTTTAAAAAAAGCACCAGTACCTACACCGATAAGTGCTGCTGCGGTAGATAATCTTAGAATTGTACCAGATAACTCAGTTAACATATTAGTTACGACTGCAATTAAATCCTGAGCTTGTGCAGGTGCCGTTGCAATAACCATAGTCTCTAGAATTATACTAACTGAAACAACATAAGCACCTATAGCTAATACCTGATCTTTTACATTGTCTTGACAAGTTATATATGCTTTTAAAATCTTTTCATTTAACTTTTCCAATCCAGACAATATTTTTTTTGATTTTTTCATTAAAAACACCTCCTATTTAAAGTTATGCATTAATTACTTTTTTATTTTTTAAAATTACTTTTAACTCTACTACTTATCATTTTACTAGCTGGAGTTTCTTTGTCAACTATATTTGCTTTTTTCCCAATATTTTTTGTGATAGTATCACCAAAATAAGGCGGTAGATGAACTATTGAAGGATCAATTATTTTTGCACCGTCGCTTAAAAAGCATATCCCTGTAAAGACATCTAATTGTTGAGTAAACATGGTCTCTTCAAAAACAAATTCCTTTACGGTATTAACATTAACACTCTCAGATATACTAGATTTATCTGAGACTAAAGAACCAAGGATTCTACTTTTTTTAACATCGCCAGAACTTTCAGAAATACTCTTTGTAATCTTTTCTTTATCTTCTTTTCCTAGTTGTTTTTGTGCCTCTTCTACGGTGAAAAGGTCGTCTGTTCTAAGCCAAATCTTGTTAATTAAATTTTGTGTAACTGTTCTTACCGTATCCCTATCCTTTAGTGTGTTAATTAATGAGGTGTAACTTTGGGTAGCAACAATAGTACAGCATTTTGGCTCTCTACTTTGAGCATAAAATTCAGCATCTGTTGCTGTAACAAATTCCTGATACTCGTCACTTATCATAAATATTGGTCTATCGGTATTTGCACCGTCTCTGACTAGTCGTTGCATAACTTCATCTTGGAAGTCTAATTTCATGTAAGCTGCAATCGTTTTTGCTAGATTCCTATATTCAGAGATATTCATTTTTAAAATAACAATCTTTCCTTTGTCTATAACTTCTTTGAATCCAAGGAAGTTAAGCTCTTCCATTGGGGCACAAAAGCTGTTTCTTACATCAGGGTCAGTATAAAAGAATTGAGTCATCTGTGTAACGACAGCTTGAATTACAGATAATGTGTTTTCTGCAAGGTTTGTATACTCATTTTCAAAATAATCCCTACATGTTTCAAAAAGTTCAGCTTCCTCATTAGTCATTATATCTTGATCTTCAACTAATATGGTAATCTTATTTACTAGATATGTTCTATTGTTAACGAGTTTATTTACTTCAGCAAATGTAACATATCCATCATTATAAAGCCTGCATAATTTGATACATTCTGCTATTAAAAGTTCTGCTTTATCTAGCCAAAAACCGTCAGTTGCACTACTTTTCCCAGAAAACAAACCTAGAACCACTTTAATACGGTTTGCCATAACTAAAGGTTTCATGCGCGGCTTATGTAGAGGATTGTATTTGTATTTGCCATTCATCTCAATTATAACTATATCTTCTAATCTACCTGCAGCTCTAGCAAATTCTAAAACTTGCTTATAATAATTACCTTTAACGTCTAATATAAGCATACCTGCCTTTAGATTTGGATCATCTGTTTTATAGAACATTATTTGTTTAGTTAAAGGATACATTGCTGATGCTGTTTTACCTGTTCCAATAGTTCCACTTATAAGTAAGTTTTGATACATACCTTTTTCGTCAATAATTATCCATTTAGGGTGCTTAATTTTCTTTAAAGTCATCTTATTATGTCTAAGACCAATGATGAGTTGTAATTTATCTGGGTCATAAGGATAAGTTGGAACTATGACGTCTTCATCATCAAGCGCTTCATCATCTTCAGCCTTAGGCTGAAAAACATTTTTATATAAAAAATCAAAGATAGTCAAAATACCGATTATAGATATTAGGATGTATGCGTATCTAATGTATTCTTGTAGCTCATCGCCGAAAATGGTTCTTATAGCATTACCAATAGCACCATCTGGTATATCATGAGTGTCATTAATTTTAAGAATTTGGTTTGCTAGCCTTATATGTAGGTTGGTAAATATTAGTGTCATAATACCAACAAAAGTGTACCTGTCGCTTGCGATTTTTAAAAAGTTCTCCAACATCAACCCATTCCTTTCATAATTGTGTATGTTAAATCAAAACTAGTCTTTCCAATTTTTTTCATTCCTTTTAAGCTTCAATTTATCACCTTGAACCTTATGTGCAGCTCGTTTTTCAATTTTTTCGAATATTGTCATCACTGAAATAAAACCTAATATAACAAGACTAACAACAGTATACATCATAGCAAATTCTAGAAAATCAGTATCATTACTTTTTGACCTCACATATATAAACCCTGCAATATATATTAGCAAGGATATTGGATAAACAGTAATACAAAAAACAAATTTTCTATCTTTTAGTAATTTCTTAAATTTCTTTTTATGCGCTTCTTGCATTTTTTCACTCCTAATTCTTAAAATATTCCCTTATATCAATATTCTAGCACATTCACATTATAATATCAAACACATTATAAGTCAATCTACAAATCAATAGAATTATAGTTACTAATACAGTAGGTCAAACGATAAAATACACTTTCACAAAGTTCTAGAATACAAATCCCTGGGTTCCACTTTTTTTCCTGAACATAACTTAGTAAATTCAATACGATTTCTTTTTGGATTTTCATTCTTATCTAAACTTGAAGTAGCTATTTTTTCTTTTTTCTTAACCTCTAATAAGTTATTTGATGTCAAGTTTTTCGAGGATTTTATCGCTTCTTTGACTTTGCTTGAATCTATATTTGCAAGTTCGGTATGATTTCTTTTTATTTCTTTGCTATTAGTTAAATTCAAATTAACTCTTTGAGGACCAGTTAAACAATGCTCTGTTTTCTTAAATTTCTCTTTATTCAGTTGTTTACTTTCCTTCTCTAAATTGGCAGAGGGAACCTTGTTTTTTCTCGTAAATTTTGACAAAAAATTTTTTGTACATTTTTTGGTAAATTTGATAATTGGATCCTTGTATTTATATGCTAATGGTAAAAATGGCGCTATTGAAACTGCGGCACTAATTGGTGGAGTAACCATACCGATACCTACTACTGCGATCCAAGCTACGCTTGTCCCTATAGTGAATACTGACAAGAAGTTTTCCTTGGTAAAGATCTTATTTTTGACTTTTTTAGTTTTAGGCTCGTTATTAATTTGACTTTTGTTTTTTTTAGTAAAATTTGTGTTCTTATTTCTGGAGAATTTGTTTTTTAGTTTTACAAAAGCATTTTTTATTGGTTTGTTATAAGCTGTTAGTGTTGTTGCTACAGTAGCTACAAGTATAGTAGAAGTCGCAATCAATATGGGTGCGTTTGCCAATAATAGAGAAAACCATAGGGTTCCAGCAACTATCCATGTCATATCTTGTATAAATGGTATTTTAGAATTTTTATTATTTTCGTCATGATTTTCTTGTTTAAGGTTTATGTTTTTTTTAGGCTTAGATTTTTTTCTAAATATATCTCGAGTTCTATTTGCAAAGGTTTTAGCAGTATTTTTAATTTCATCTTTATTTTTACTTAGCAATACATATCCTATTGTAGACACTAAAATAGCAGCTATTGCAACAGGAGGGAAACCTGCAAATGATAGCCCTAACCATATTCCTGCGCTAGAAGCCCATCCTATATCAAATAAAGTAGATTTTAATGAATTGGATTTTATAGGTTTTGAATCCGATTCATTTTGCAAAGTTTTGTTTGATTTAGTATCATGAATTTTTGTCTCTTCCATAAACATCGTCCTTCCATACAAGTCAATTTGAGATATTCCTATTTTGTATCGTATGCACGTTATAATTTCTCACGAAAATAAGCTGATAGAAATAATAAGAATCAGATTTGGCTTATTATCATATTTCTTTGCTAGCAAGTTATCCAGTTTAATAAATTTTTTTAAATAAGTTAACTCTTTCGTGATTATACACCTGTAAAATTTTTATGTCAATATACTGAGGAAATAATTATCAAATGTAAAGATTTACCATGAAATTTTTCGACACTTTAGCTTGCAATTTATATTTTTATGGAGAAAAATTTAACTATTGATTTATTCTTCGTGATTTGATAAGATTAATCCGTTAATTTTCAGCTTGAAGTTAGGTCTATGATATTTGTTTTTAAAATATAAAGATTAAGGAGCGTTTGGTTATGAGGATGAGGTTTAGCATAGATTATTTTACTATTTGGGGACAGAGGATGTGCTTATTTGGTAATGTGCCTGAACTTGGTAGTGGTGAAAGTGCAAAGGCTATTTCTATGAGCCTTGTGGATAATGAAAAGGGTAGGTGGGAGGTAGATATAGAACTCCCTGTTAACGAACTAGTTCAAGTAGAGTATAAATACATGCTCTTAGATGAGTATAATGACGTTACTTTTTTTGAACATGGTGATATGAGGAGACTTGAAATTGGGAAACTTGAGAAAGATGAAATGCTAGTATTAGATAAGTGGCGTTCATCAAATGATCCTGAAAATATAATGTTTACATCTGCCTTTTTGAATGCATTATCAAAGCCAAAATCCTATACTGAGCAAAAGTCTTTTTCTAGAGTGCTAAAAGATGAAAAAGTGGTTCGTTTGCAAATACCTGTTACAAGAATTGAAAATGGTCATAGAGTAGGGGTATACGGAAGTTGCAAGTCTTTGGGCAATTGGGATAATACAAAAGCTTTATTGATGGAAAATTCTAAAAATCCTTTTTGGACAGTAGAATTTAAAGTGAAAAAAGATGAATTCCCAATACAGTATAAGTATTTTATTTTTGATGAAAATGAAAATAGGATCTTTTTTGATGAGGATGGTGTTAATAGGTCTCTTTTATTTGATAATGTGGGTGATTTTAAAAAAGTTATTTGTTCAGACCAAGGCTTTCGTTACCCACGGTATCCGTGGAAGGGCTCTGGTGTTGCTGTTCCAGTGTTTTCATTACGTACAAAGCGCAGTTTTGGAGTAGGGGAATTCTTAGATATAAAACCGTTGGTTGATTGGGCAAAAAGAACTGGCCTAAAACTTATTCAAATACTTCCTATTAATGATACTGTAGCAACTCATACCTGGGTAGATTCTTGTCCTTATTCCGGAATATCGGTTTTTGCATTGCATCCTATGTATCTAAATTTAGAAGCAATAGGAAATATTTCATCTAAGGTAACTAAAGAAATAATTGAGTGTCAAAAAGATATGTTGAATAATTTAGATCAAATAGACTATGAAAAAGTGATGAAACTAAAGTATCAATTTGTTAAACTAATTTATAAAGAGCTTAAGAGTGATTTTCTAAAAAGCAAAAGCTTTAAAGAGTTCTTTGGGAAAAATGAAGAGTGGCTTAAAGATTACGCAGCCTTTTCATATTTAAGAGAATTTTTTGGAACAGCAGATTTTAAAACTTGGGGACGCTTTGCTAACTGTTCAAGGGCTGTTGTAGATGAGATAGTAAGCCCAGACTCTAATCATTTTGATGATGTTGCAATACACTATTTCATTCAGTATCATTTGCATTTGCAAATGTTAGAGGCAGCAAATTATGCAAGAGATAATGGTGTTTTGTTAAAAGGTGATATACCGATTGGAATATATAGAAATAGTGTAGATGCATGGAGTGTACCTGAACTTTTCAATATGGATTCTCAGGCAGGAGCACCACCTGATGATTTCTCGCAAGATGGCCAAAATTGGAAGTTTCCTACATATAATTGGGAAAGAATGAGCCAAGATGGTTTCAAGTGGTGGATAAGCAGATTAAAGAAAATGTCTGAATATTTTGATGCATATCGAATTGATCATATTCTTGGATTTTTTAGAATATGGGAGATTCCAAAGCATTCTGTTCAAGGAATAATGGGATGGTTTAACCCTGCTATTGCGATAGATGTAAATGAATTTTATGAAAGGTCGATTCCTTTTGATTATCAAAGATTTTGCAGACCGTATATAAGAGGGTATATGATTGATAATATATTTGGAAATGATGCAAATTTTGTTAAGGAAGAGCTCTTAGATGAATCTAGTTTAGGATGTTTCTTACCCAAAGAAAGATTTGATACACAAAAAAAAGTAGAAGATTTTTTGATTCTTGGTCCGGAAGCTTCTTGTGAACAAAGGGCTTTTAATGACAAGATAAAGGCTGGAATGTTTAAATTATTAGCAGAGGTGTTATTTTTTGAGGTGCCAGATTCTAACGCAACAAAGTTTCATCCACGCCATTCTATGTTTAAAACTCAATCTTTCATGGATTTAGACGATCATACAAAAGGAAAACTGTGGGATTTATATATAGATTATTTTTACCGTAGAAATGAAGAGTTTTGGAGGCAACAGGCGTGCATAAAGCTACCTGCAATAAAAAATGCGACTAATATGCTAGTATGTGGAGAAGATTTAGGGATGGTTCCAGATTGTGTTCCGTCTTTAATGTGTGAGCTTGGAATTTTAAGCTTAGAGGTACAAAGAATGCCGAAAGATCCCAAAATTGAATTTGCTCATCCGGCAGACTATCCTTACCTTTCTGTAGCTACGCCATCATCGCACGATACTTCTACTATTAGAGGCTGGTGGGAAGAGGACACTTCTCGGTCTCAACGTTTTTATAACAATATTTTGGGAAGAATGGGAGCATCACCTTTCTTTTGTGATACAAGCATAGTTAAAGACATTT
>CAZTHU010000098.1:0-7481 GCA_964613575.1 uncultured Eubacteriales bacterium
GTTATGGCACTTGAAAGAGTTCCAGCAGATATAAGAAAACAAGGTGGCGTAGCTAGGATGTCCGACCCCAAGATGATAAAAGAAATAAAACAAAACGTTAGCATCCCTGTCATGGCAAAGGTAAGAATAGGTCATCTAGTGGAGGCTCAAATTTTAGAGTCATTAGGAATAGACTATATTGATGAAAGCGAAGTCTTAACACCTGCAGACGATATGTTCCATGTAGACAAGCACTCATTTAAGATTCCATTTGTCTGTGGTGCTAAAAACCTTGGTGAAGCCCTCAGAAGAATTGGTGAAGGTGCTTCAATGATACGAACAAAGGGTGAAGCAGGTACTGGTAACGTAGTAGAAGCTGTTAGACATATGAGAACTATAATGTCTGAAATAAGACGCCTTACAAATCTTCCTAAAGAAGAATTGATGACAGCAGCAAAAGAAATGTCCGCCCCTTATGATTTAGTAGTAAAGGTAGCTGATGAAAGACACCTTCCAGTTGTAAACTTCTCTGCAGGAGGTATTGCAACGCCAGCTGATGCAGCTCTTATGATGCAATTAGGAACTGAAGGAGTTTTTGTAGGTTCTGGAATATTTAAGTCATCTAATCCGTTGAAGATGGCACAAGCTATAGTAAAAGCTACTACATATTTTGATAAACCTGAAATTTTAGCAGAAGTTTCAGAAGATTTAGGTGATGCAATGCCAGGTTTAGAACTTGGCGAAATAGCTAAAGAAAATGTTCTTTCAAATCGTGGATGGTAGTTCAAAAAAAAGTAAAGTGGAATCAATGGTTGTTTCTTTTTGATTCCACTTTAAATTAAACATTTGTTGGAATTTTTCAATGTAACGAAAACTTGATAGAAGGAGGAGATTTTATTGAATATAGGCGTTTTAGCTCTACAGGGTTCTGTAAAATAACATTTAACAGCCTTAAACAGACTAAGAAATGTGCGAGCATTAGAAGTTAAAGATAGAAATACACTCGATAAAATAAAAGGTATTATTATACCGGGTGGCGAAAGCACAACAATGGGAAAACTCTTAAACGACTTTGACCTTCTAAGCCCATTAAAAAATAGGATCGTCGATGGCTTACCTGTTTGGGGTACATGCGCTGGAATGGTACTGTTAGCAAAAGATATTGTCGGTGAGCCACATATTTATTTAGGCGAGCTAAAAGCATCAGTAAAGAGAAACGCATACGGAAGTCAATTAGATAGCTTTATAATCGAAAAACAAATAGATGAAATTTCAAACACTCCTCAAAAATTAGTTTTTATACGCGCACCTTGGATTCAAGAAGTTTCAGATAACGTGAAGGTAATAGCAAAACACAATGATAAGATTATAGCTGTAAAACAAGAAAATATTCTAGCTACATCTTTTCACCCAGAACTTACAGACAACATAGACTTTTATAATTATTTCTATAGAATGTGTAGATATTTTAACTAACTATTACTATTTATATGTGTGCAAAGTTGGAAAGTCGAAAGTAAAAAAAGAACTGCTGTATATTCATACACATACAACAGTTCTTTTTATAAATAGGGACAATAAATAGGGACAGGTCTGTTAAATTCAATTTATGTATAACACTTAGTTTACTATAACGCACACACCATCCCTATGATTATTATTCTACAAAAAAAACAAAAACCCTTTTTTATTTTTAAAAATAAAAAAAAATTATTTTTTTGTCTTTTCTCTTTACAAATCGAATAATATAGTGTAGAATGTTTTCATATTAATTTGAAACGTTACACAACTTGTGTGTGCCACATAAGACCTGTGTTTTGGGTTCTTTCAGAAATAAGATCTATACTATTTCAATTTTATTTTTAAGGGGTTTTTCTTTTATTTTTTCCAAATGATACATGTTAGATTTTACCTTTTTTAGGTAAAAAGCATATTCTATACTAAAGACGAAAAAGGGGGTAGTGTATACTTGATAAGATTTTAACATTGAATTCAAAAGATTTTCAAATGCTTTAGCTTACGAAAAAGTCTTTTGAAGATTCTATCAAAAGAAATTTTAAATTCTCTTTAAAGAGTCTTAAGAAATTTTGTTTTATCTAAGAGTGTTAACACTTCCACGATTTACTCTTCTAAATTCTTGGTTCTAAACAAAATTCACAACAAACAACATCATAGTCAACATACTTTTACTCTAAAAAATTAAAGCTACAGTTCTGTTTCTAAAATAATCCAAATCTTAAGGAGGAACATTTTATGAACAATCATAACCTACAGGAATTAAAAGAATCAATCAAGGAAAAGGATCTTTACTCTGTCCGCACAATTTTAAGAGATTTAGAACCCCAAGAACTAGACAAAGAAACATTATCACTTGCAATAAACTCAAATCATCCTTCAATAGTTTCAACCGTTGCAGCAAAATCCCCTAGAGAAAATTTCGATCAAAACACATTAAATGAAGCAATAAATACTCGCAGTTCAGATATATTCAGATCGATTTCTAGCAAGACTCCAAAGCAATTTTTCGACAAAAAAAATCTATTAGATTCAATAAATACAAATATATCAAACATTTCACAAACTGTTATAAATCAAACAACACCTGAGCATTTTGATAAAAATATAATAGATGCTGCAATTAAGACAAACAAAAAAAATATAATAAAAGCAGTAATTTCAAAAACACCACAAGTTCATTTTGATAAAAAAATGTTGAAAGATGCTATACAAATGCCAGACACAGATGTTGCTGATATGATCATAAGAAAGTCAGATAACAAGCTTTTTGATCAAGAAACATTGGATATGGCGATCGATACAAATAAACCGTATATCATACGTTCAGTTTGTAATAAAACACCTGAAAATCACTTTACAAAGGACTTACTTAATCAAGCCCTTAATACATTTAAACCTGAAGTTGGTCAGATTATTGTTGATAAAACTCCTCCCTCCCTTTTTGATAAACAATTGTTAAATGAAATTATCGGGAGAACACCTTCTAGCTTGACCGTTGCAGTTGCAAGAAAAGCTCCTAAAGAGTTATTCGATGGTGAAACGCTTCAAAAGGCACTTGAAACAAATCACGCTCAAACTATAAAAGCAGTTGCTGAAAAAACAGATAAGCAATACTTTAATGAAGAGATATTAAAGAAATTAATAGATACAAAACTCGATAACGTTATCGATAACGTTCTTAAGAAAATAGACCCTAAACTAATAAATAAGGAAATTATGCGCTTGAGTATTGAGACTAAAAAAGGCAACCTAGTAGAAACAGTTGCAAAATACTCAGATCCAAAAATATTTGATAAAGACACATTAGAGTCAGCTCTAAAAACAAATGATGCTGATGTCGTTAGAGCAATAGTTGACCGTACAACTGACCGCAATCTGTTTTTCGATTATAAAGAACAAATACAAAAAAACATATTAAAAGCAAAAGATATCTCAAATCTAACTGCTCAAATATTAAGCCGTAGCGATAATGAATCATTCGACCGTGAAATGCAAGAATTAGTTGTTGATATTTATTTAGATGTAATTAAAGATCATTTTAAAAAATCAAACATGCCTAAGGACTTTCCTATTAAAGAATTTGAAAACTCTATTAAAGAGAGTAGATATTTCTTTTCTAATCCAAAAGCAACTAACTTTGATAGTTTAGAAAAAGACAATAGATTTTTAGTACAGCCAATATATTCTTATGGACATTGCTTCTCCGCAGTTACTAGAAAGCTTGAAGAGGACAAATACAGTATTACATTTGTTAATTTAGGTGCACGTCCATTTGAAAGAACAGGAAAAGGAAACCAATACAAAGAGTTTGTATATACAAAAGACGAAGCTACTAAAGTATTAAAAGATCACAGCCTAATTGTACGCCTTGAATATCCTGACAAGGTTGTTGATACAAATAAAGCTTATGAGAACTTTGCCAAAAATGCACTAGAACAATATACACTAAACGTAACATCAAGAGATCAGAAAGTTGGTAACTGCTTCCTTAAAAATATAGAAAAAGGAATAAGATATGCACTCTCTCTTGGTTTAAGCAAAACAGAAAACAAAGAATTTGATCCAAACAGTTTAAGGGTTTCAGTTGAAGGTGAAGGAAAGTATAAAGTTAAGTTTTTAAAACCTGTTCATAAAACTGGCGACAAAACCAATGAGCTAACAACATTAGAACTAAGACGAGATTTAGTTAATGCATTAATTAAGAAATTCCCAGAATTTGAAACTCATATAAACAGAGAATGGGAAGTTTATGAGAAACGCAAAACTCCTAGACCTGAACCTACACCTACACCTAAACCAGAACCCCTGCCTGTTCCAACACCTGTATTTGATAAGAACAGAATAGCTGGCTATAACATTGCTACACCAAACAAAGTAGTTAAAGCAGAAACTAACAAGAACCGTGACTTTGAATTAATAAATAAAATGGAAGCATTCGCAAATAAAAACAATACAAAATCTAAATCACAAGATATGGCTTTATGCAAATAATTATAAAAAAACACAAAAGCGCCTAACGGCGCTTTTGTGTTTTTTTTATTTCTATAAAATATACTACAAGTCAGTGGTATCCATAGAAAAACATTATTCCCTACATTTATTATTATTATCATAAAAATACATCCGTAAGCTTTGTTTCAAATACTAGAAAAAAAAATTTTTTTATTATATAATTTATTAAATTTAAAATACGAAGGGATGAAAAAATGTTACCTGAAATAATTTTAATAAAAGCCTCTACAAAAGAACTTCCACAAGTTTACCCAAGTTTTAGCAAAGAATTCCCACACGAAAGTAAAGGAATGGATTATCTTGAAAAACTTATGGAAAAGAAAAAGTATCTTTTACTACTTATAAAAGATAAAAATACCCTCGAAAATATTGGATATGCATTTATTTTCGAATCAACAAACAGTAAATTCTTATGGATTGACTATGTTGCAATATTCCCAGAATACAGAAACTCAGGCATTGGAAAAGTCTTCATTAAAAAGTTATTTTCAGAATACTCAAAAAACACTATTGGAATATTCTTTGAAATTGACAAGTACTTTGATACAATAGAGGAAAAAATTTCTATTGAAAAAAGAATAAACTTTTACAAAAAATTCAATGCACAAAAACTAAATGTTGACTATCTCTTTGAGTCTGATGGAAAATTTGTAGAAATGGATCTTTATTTTATACCCATGAAAGAAACAAATTTTTTAAAAGGCACTGTATTAAAGGATTGTTTGATAGAATTTTTCGACTACTTTTACGATGAAAAAACACGAAGTACATTGGACTTCCCATACAATAAAACATTTGAAACACAAGCTCTAAGAAGCTAAGTTCTTTACCTAAGAATAAGTCACCTTGACACTAAAAAATGATAGTGCTAAAATCAAACTACACAAACAAGTAACACAAATACTTTTAGGCTTAGGAGTGGTACAAATGTCAAGCAACAACTTATTACCCACTAGCCCCTACAAGGGCACAAGGGATTTTTATCCCGATGAAATGCGTTTTAGAAATTGGTTTTATTCTAAACTTAAAATGGTTGCAGATACCTTTTCATTCGAAGAATATGACGGTCCAATGCTTGAGTCATTCGAACTTTTTGCATCAAAAAGTGGCGAAGAAATAGCACACGAACAAACATATAATTTTACTGACAAAGGTGGCAGAAGACTTGCTATAAGACCCGAAATGACTCCCACAGTAGCAAGAATGGTTGCTGGCAAACTTGAACAACTTCACATGCCACTAAGATGGTATAGCATACCAAACCTATTAAGATACGAAAGACCTCAAAAGGGAAGATTAAGAGAACACTGGCAATTTAACGCCGATATTTTTGGAGTATCAAACATAAAGGCAGACCTAGAAATAATACATCTTGCAATTAAAATGCTAAGAGTATTTAAAGCTGACCAATCAATGTTTAAGGTGAAAATTAACAATCGGCGTTTCTTTAACGATATCCTAACCACTGTTCTGGAAATACCAGAAGAAAAAATAACTGCAATATCAAAAATAATTGATAAAAAGAACAAAATACCAGAAGATGACTACAAGAATGCTATGTCTGACCTTGGTGTAACAGATGAAAAACTAGATTTCTTAGGTAAAATATTTGCCGCTTCTTGGGATAACCTTTTTGATATTGTAGATATCAAGTCTCAAGGAACAAACGAGCTTAAAGAACTCTTTACCCTAATAAAAGATATAGGACTTGAAGAATATTGTGAATTTGACTTCTCTGTTATACGTGGATTTGACTATTATACAGGAACAGTGTTCGAGGTTTATGATACCTCAAAAGAAAATAGAAGAGCACTTTTTGGCGGTGGACGCTATGATGACTTAATTGGTCTTTTCAAGAAAAACTCAACTGTTGCAGGTACAGGCTTTGGTTTTGGAGATGTTACCTTAAAAGATTTTCTCGAAACTCATAACCTAATTCCAAAGAACATACAAGACACAAATGTAGTTCTTATAACTACCTTCGCAGAGGTAAGTCATAAGGAATACATTTATATCTCAAATAATCTTAGAAAAAATGGGATCTCTAGCTGTATTTATTTAAATGAAAACCACAAGCTAAAAAAACAGCTTGATTTTGCTAATAAAAAAGGTTACCCAATTGTACTTATAGCAGGGGAATCAGAAATTGAGTCAAACTCAATAACTATAAAAAACATGAAAGAAAAAGACGAACAAACCGTTTCGATAAACGACTATGTAAGCATAATAAAGGACATGTTGTAGCATACAATTCATCTAAGAGATTACAAGCTTTGCTAATTGAGAGGGTTAAATAAACCCTCTCTTTCTTTTTATCATCTCATCAATCCTCGAAATATAGTCTTCCACAGACTTTACATTAAATATTCGCTCTATTCTATTTTCATCTCTATAAAAAACCTTACTTATCGCACCAGCTCCAAGGGCTATAATACTTTGTCTTTCTTGCATGATTTGAACATTATATAAACTCTCGCATCCCTCTTTCCCATAGCCTACATTCTCTAAATTCCCCAAAATATTTCTTTGGCGGTACAAATAATAAGGAAGAAAACCATTTTCTTTCGCCCTCTTATAGGCATAATCAACCATTCCAGCTACGTCATCCGAAAGCTCATAATCTTTCTTTTGCCTATTAAAAACAGAAGCCCTTTTAACAGAAAATGTATGCACTGTAATATTCTCTGGACAAAGTTCTAAAACCTCATCAAAGCTTTTTTTAAAGCTATTTAAAGAATCCTCCGGCAGACCACAAATCAAATCCATATTAACATTATCAAAACCAATCTTTCTTGCAAGGCGAAAAGCACTAACTACATCCTCACCGTTATGCCTTCTGCCAATAACATTTAAAACATTATCGTTCATGGTCTGAGGATTAATACTTATCCTACTAATACCAAACCTTTTTATAATAGAAAGTTTTTCGTGATTTATAGTATCTGGCCTTCCAGCCTCTACTGTGTATTCTT
>CAZTHU010000099.1:0-7425 GCA_964613575.1 uncultured Eubacteriales bacterium
CTTTTAGCCGCAAACATTAGAGGAATCCTCCCCCTAATATCAAAGGCATCAGGATCTGCACCATTATCTATAAGAACTTTAACGGCATTTGTATTTCCCGACTGTGCAGCAACCATCAACGGAGTTTTGCCTGTCTTATCTGGATAAACAAAATCCGCCCCCCATTCGCATAATCTTACTACTAAATCATCATTTCCATTTTTAGCTGCATAAAATAACGCATTTCTGCCAAGCTTATCAACATCATTTACATTTTCACGATTAATAACAAGTTTCTTAGCTAATTCTACATCTCCTAATATCGAAACATGCATAAGTAGCGTTCTGCCATTAAAATCTCTAAAAGAGCTATCTAAGCCAGTTTTTAGCAAATCATCCAAAATATCAAATTGCTTCTTCTTTAAAGCCAAAATAAAAAATTTCTCCTTGCTCCCCTTAAAGCCTTTTCTTTTTTCATAAGTATCTAATAATTTCTTCTCTTTCATAAGTCTTCCCCCTTAGCTAGTAAAAATAATTATCAGGGGTATTATATACTTTTGTTCTTCGTTCGTAAATATATTCCCTAAAAATTTTCAAAATATATTTTACACAACAAATCCGCCATTAGGGCTAATAACTTGACCAGTTAAAAAGTTAGCCTTATTAGATGCCAAATACAAAACTAGACTAGCAACTTCCGAAGGCTCTCCGAGCCTGCCTAAAGGTGTTTGTTCTTCTAAAAGCTTTACATCTTGAGCATTTAAATCACTATTCATATCGGTATTTATAACACCTGGGCAAACGCAGTTAACTTGGATATTGCTAGGTCCCAATTCTTTTGCTAATGCCTTTGTAAATCCTATAATTGCAGCCTTTGATGTAGAATAATGAACCTCTAAAGCTGCCCCCACCATTCCCCAGACAGAAGAAATATTTATTATTTTACCAGATTTTTTAGAGATCATAAATGGAACCACATGACTACAGAGATTGTAAACACTCTTAATATTTACATTCATCATCTTGTCCCAATCTTCTTCATCAATATCTGTAAAAAGTTTTTGTTCACAAATCCCTGCATTATTTATCAAAACATCTATATTCCCAAATTCTTCTTTAGTAAATTGAACAAGATCTTGCACCTCTTGTTTCTTTGACACATCAGCCCTGAACACCCTAGAGCTAAAACCTTTATCATTTAAATCACCTAAAAGCTCTAAAGACTTATCCTTAGAGCTTAAATAATTTATAACAACATTATACTCGGCTTTAGCAAACGCTTTAGCAATCTCAGAACCAATGCCCCTAGATGCCCCAGTAACAACCACCGTCTTTTTTTTTCTAGAAGCCTCTAAACTCATCTAAGCTCAGCCCCCAACCTTTTTTCTAACTGAGCTACAACCTTATTCATAGTATTATTAATCTCATCATCAGTAAGTGTTCTATCACTTGCCCTAAAAGTTAATGAATATGCAACACTTTTAAAACCTTCCTGTACCTGTTTACCCTTATACACATCGAACAGTTTACATTTTTCTAAAATATTCTTAGAATTCTTATGAATTACTTTTTCAATATCCTTAACAAGTACAGCATCTTCTAAAATCATCGAAATATCTCTTTGAACAGAAGGAAACTTAGGTAGTGGTTTAGCCTTTCTAACAAGCTTTGCATTTTTGGCTAAAACATCAATATTTAAACTTGCGACATATGTCTCATCTGCGCACTCAAAGTTCTTCACCACCAAAGGATGAATCTGACCCACAACCCCAACCACTTTATTGTTAACTAGAATATCTGCTGTTCTTCCTGGGTGAAATGTTGAATTTTCTTCTTGAGGAGAAAATTCATAATTCTTTATCCCAAGAATCGTAAAAAGCTCCTCAAAAACTGCTTTAAGACTATAAAAATCACATCCATCCCCATATATCCCACATGTTAAAACTTCTCTTTCTTCTGGCAATTCTTCATCATCACTTTTTAAGTACACGCGAGATATCTCAAAAAGTTTTGCACTCTCGTTCCTTCTATTATAGTTTAACGCAAGAGATTGTAATATTGAACCGATAGTAGTCGTTCTCATTAAACTAAAATCCTCTCCTAAAGGATTAGTTATCAAAACCGCACTGCGAAGCTCGCTATCTTCTGGAATCCTTAGCTTATCTAAAGTCTTATTTCCCATAAACGAATATGTATAAGCCTCAGACAAACCACATGCTCTAAGGGTTTGTCTCGTAATTAGCTCAATTTTTTGCCTCCAAGTTCTCCCACCCTGCATGGACTCTTTCCCAGATAACAAAGATGGGCTTATATTGTTATAATCATAAAAACGAGCAACCTCTTCAGCTAAATCTGCATAAGTTTCCAAGTCTTGCCTAAAAAATGGAGGAATCAAAAAGTCTTCTTTAAAGGAAAATCCTAGTGATTCAAAGAGATCTAACATATACTTCCTATCTATATCCGTTCCCAACAATGCATTAATCTTCTTATCGTCAAACTCTAGTTTTTGGGTTTCAGTAATTGGCTCTGCTACATCAATGACTCCTTCACAAATCGTTCCAATACCAAGATTTTGTATCAAGCTTGCCGCCATATCAATCGCATACATTGCATTTTGAACTGGCAAACCTTTCTCAAATCGAGCGGATGAATCCGTCCTTAATCCAAGTTTTTTTGCCGTCGTTCTAACATTAGGTCCATGAAAATTTGCCGACTCTAACAATATCGTCTTAGTTTCAAGGCAAACCTTAGTAGCCTCACCTCCCATTACACCAGCTAAAGCAACGGGTTCTTTTTCATCAGCAATAACTAGCGTAGAACTATCCAACTCTCTTTTAACCTCATCCAATGTCTGTAAAAGCTCCCCATCTTTTGCGCTTCTAACAACAACCTTTTTCCCAGTTAATTTATCTAAATCAAACGCATGCATTGGCTGTCCTAACTCTAACAAGACATAATTGGTTATATCTACAATATTATTAATTGACCTTACCCCTGCATTTTCCAATCTTTTTTTCATCCAATCAGGTGAGTCTGTTACTTTTACATCTTTAACAACCTTTCCAACATATCTTGGGCAAAGTTCGTTTAAAACCTCAACTCCCGCTAAATCAGAAGATTTTTCCTTATCTTGTGCATAACTATACTCCCTATCCTTAAAAGGCTTATTTGTTGCAACTGCAATCTCTCTTGCTATTCCTTTAACAGATAAACAATCCGGTCTATTAGGTGTTATTTCAAAATCAAAAATCTTCTCATTTAAGTCTAGCGCATCTTTTATATCAACACCTAATGGCAAAGTATCATCTAAAATAAATATTCCATCCTCATCAGCATCTGGGAAATCAGCCTTGCTTAAGTTTAACTCAGCTATAGAACACATCATACCAAACGACTCTACTCCTCTTAATTTCCCCTTAGATATAGACATCCCACCAGAGAGTTTCGCCCCAACTAACGCAACAGGTATTATCTGAGACTCTTTTATATTAGGGGCTGCAGTAACAATCTGCAAAACCTCACTGCCAACATCCACCTTGCACACCTTTAGCTTGTCTGCGTCAGGATGTTTTTTAATATTCAAAATCCTTCCAACTACAACATTTTCAATATCTCCAAATGGCTCTTGTATTTCTTCTACCTTAGTTCCAGAAAGAGTAAGCCTATCGCTTATCTCCTTATCAGAAAGCTCTATTTCAACATAATCTTTTAGCCAACTTAATGGTACCCTCATAAAACACCTCCAAAAAAACTTTAACCTCTATTTTCATTCCTCATTTTTCTATGTTCTTTGCGAAACGGTTAAAACTGACTTAAAAACCTCACATCGTTCTCATATAAAAGCCTCATATCATCTATATTAAATCTACCCATAGCAGTTCTTTCTAATCCAATTCCAAACGCAAACCCACTATAGATTTCAGGGTCAATATCACAAGTTTTTAAAACATTTGGATGAACCATCCCAGCTCCCAATATCTCAATCCAGCCTTCATTTTTACAAACCCTGCATCCCTTGCCTCCACAAACCCAACACGACACATCAACCTCCGCACTTGGCTCAGTATAAGGAAAATGATGCGGACGAAGTCTAATTTGTGTTTTTTCCCCAAATATAGCCTTCGCAAATGTTCTTAAAGTTCCAACTAAGTCCCCCATAGTAACACCCTTATCAATAACTAAAGCCTCAACCTGATTAAATATTGGAGAATGTGTAGCATCCACCTCATCAGACCTATATACCCTACCTGGACAAATAATCCTAATAGGAGGCTTTTGCTTTTTCATTGTTCTAATTTGAACGGGAGAGGTTTGCGTTCTTAAAACAATATTTTCATCAACATAAAATGTATCTTGAGTATCCCTTGCTGGATGAGTCTTTGGCATATTTAAAGCCTCAAAATTATAATAGTCAAGCTCAATTTCAGGACCTTGTTCAACCTTATACCCCATTCCTAAAAACACCTCTATCATTTCATCTAAAACAATTGACAAAGGGTGAACATGTCCTACTATTTTTTTATCATTGCTAATTGTAACATCTATCTTTTCTGTCTCTAAACGTGCTTGAATCTCTTTATGACTAATAGTCTCTTTTGCTATTTCTATTGCTTTTTCAATATCTTGCCTTACTTCATTTGCAAGCTGACCTATAACGGGTCTCTCATCTTGGCTTAAAGCCCCCATGCCCCTTAATATTAACGTAAGCTCTCCTTTTTTGCCCAAAAACTTAACTCTAACATCATCTAAGAGTTTTCCGCTCTCAACTTTTTCGATTTCTTCTTTGGCCTTTAACCTTATTTGTTCTAACTTTCCCCTCATAATCTACCCCCTCAAAAATGCACTCTTCTTTATCCCTTTAAGATTTTAAGCCATCTCAATAAAAAAATCAACAACTACTATAGACTTTTTATTAACCCATCCACCTTTTTTTTACTTAATCTTAAATCTAAGCGGCTTTTAATGTTATTTTCAATACTCAATCTTTCCTCTGATTTTAACTCTTTATTTATTTCTTCTTTAATAACAAACTTGGGTTTTCCTATGTGCCCATACTCGAAATTATTCTTTTTTGCCCACTCAACACCTTTTTCATAAGCTCCATTTGGAACAATTCCTAAATCAAAAAATCTTCTATACTCATCTACTGAATAGTATAATGCCTTCAAAAGCCTCCATTGTTTCACATACTCTTTTATATTTTCTACTTTTTCAGTGAACATATCAATCGACCCGCTAGTAGAAGTAAAATTAAGCCCGCCAGCTGATAAAATATCTTGAGAAAGGTGGTTGCAATTTCTCTCATATAGATTAAACATCCCAGGATTTTTATGGAGCTTTTCAGCCCTTTCATACATTAATCTACCTAAATCCTTATTTTTAACCGGTATATTAATATATTTATCATATTCACTCAAATAATATCTTGCTATTAAATTACTATTCTTGCTTGGAATTTTACCTGTTTTAAAATATGATTTTATTTGCTTTACTGATAACTCTTGTCTAAAGATTTCATATTCAATCCACTTCCCCTTTGTAATCTCTCCTAGTTTTTTAGTATCAAACTGCGAACTATACAGTACACCTGCTCCCTTATCATCAACAAGAATTAGCGCTGCATGCCCTGCATAAAGCCCTCTATTAGTTCCAACTAAATAAATAGCATTCGTTATCTGCCTATGCTTGTTAGAAATAAAGTCATTTTTCCTATTTTTTTTGTCTAAACCAAAATCTAAATTTCTATTTTTAAAATTCCTCATAAAGTTACCACCTCCAAATGTAATGTCATATATGAATTATATATTATACTATATATAGAAACAATTCAATTAAGATTAAAATTAAAATTAAAAATTTTAGTTGTAAAATTTCCCTTGCGGTTACCGTTCACAGATGTAGATATAAACCGAAAGCTTAATTATACTATACACAGAGCTCCTCTACGCATGTAGAAGCGCAAATCTTAGCGATGCTAGGGAGCGGATAAATAAAAATCACGTTTATCTAACATGAGTCCTATACTTTTCCCGAAGAAAGTTATCAATAACTATTTTTTATAGCGATTGGTACCAGCTAATCATACAGAATACTCAAAAAATAATTCTTGCTTTTTTTTTCTCCCTAATTTAAACTATATACTATAAGTATCAATATCAAAACTTTTTCGTATTTAGCAAGCTACTCATTCAAACTTATTTTTTTCTTATCAAGGTTTGCATTCAAAGTCAGGAGGTTAAATGATGAGTTCTTTAAAAAAATCTGGCATAGATTTTTTAGGACAAATTAATATCGGTACTAACATGTGTCAGTTTTGCAACACATTTGATGAAAGTCTTGAACTCATCCCAAGTTTTTTCGAGGCAGGCATAGATGAGAACAATCTTTGTGTATGGATTATTCCAGACTTTTTCTCAAAAGAAAAAGCAATATCATTTTTAATAGATAATGTCTCAAAAGAAACTAACATAATCGGAATCAAAAATGAAAATGTTTTAATATATCATGAAAAAGAAACATATTTTGAAAATTCTTCTTTTAGACCAGATAAAATCTCAAAATTTTGGGATTTTATCTTATCAAAATTTTCAAATAGCAATTTCAAATGTATCCGTGCGGTAGGTTCTTGCATGAACTTAAAACTTCAAGATTTTGAAGAGTTTACAAAGTATGAAGAATTAATGGTAAACAAAATACTAAACTCACCTATAATAGCTATTTGCCAATATAATGACAAATACTACGACACTTTCGAAATAGCTAGTATAATCAAAAATCATAAAGTATGCATTACTAAAACCAATGGAAATTGGAAAGCTTTGCAAAATACCGAGATTACGACAAAAGAAGAATTAATTCAGTCTATAAACCGTGAGTTAGAATGCCTTAAGAATGCTAAAAACAACTCTTCCGACTTTTTATGCAACCTTTCACATGATTTTAAAACACCACTTAACATTATTTTATCTACAATACAGCTAATTGAGACTAAGAAAGCACATTCATCTCACCTAAGTAATCCCAACAAACATTTAAACATTATGAGACAAAGCTGTCATAACATATTAAACCTAGTAGAAAACATTACCGACCTAAACAAATTTGAATCTGGTATGCTTTCGCCAAATTTTTGCAGTATTGACGTTGTGAATTTAATTGAAGATATATGCGAAAACTTTAGTAACTACATAAAAACAAACAAATTAACTTTAAACTTAGTAAAAAAAATTCAAAGCAAAATAGTCTATTGTGATCCTGAACAAATTCAACGAATATTTTTAAACCTTATTTCTAATGCCGTTAATTATTCACTTCCTGACGGAACAATTACTATTAATATAGATACAATAAACCAAAAAGAAGATAATACCGAAAGTATGGAAGAAAAGATAGCTATATCCGTAAAAGATACCGGTATAGGAATAAGTGAAGATAAGCTCCAAACCA
>CAZTHU010000100.1:0-7320 GCA_964613575.1 uncultured Eubacteriales bacterium
AAATGGAGGTGTATTTATAATGGCAGTAATTTCAATGAAACAATTGCTAGAAGCGGGGGTTCATTTTGGTCATCAGACTAGAAGGTGGAACCCAAAAATGGCGGAGTATATATTTACCGAAAGAAACGGTATTTATATTATTGACCTGCAAAAAACTGTAAAAAAGGTTGATGAGGCGTATTACTTTGTAAGAGAAATTGCAGAACAAGGTAAGGGTATGCTTTTTGTAGGAACTAAAAAGCAGGCACAAGATTCTATCAAAGAAGAGGCATTAAGATGTGGGCAGTACTTTGTTAATGCACGTTGGCTAGGTGGAATGCTTACTAACTTTAACACTATTAAAAAGAGAATTCATAGGCTAAATGAATTAAACAAAATGGAAGAGGAAGGTACCTTTGAGGTATTGCCTAAGAAAGAAGTTATTAAGCTTAATAAAGAAAGGGCTGAATTAGATAGAAACTTAGGTGGAATACGAGAAATGAAGGGGATTCCTGGATGTATTTTCATAGTTGATCCTAAAAAAGAAAGAAATGCAATTTTAGAAGCAAAAAGATTAGGCATACCAGTAGTTGCAATTGTAGATACTAACTGTGATCCTGACGAGGTGGATTATGTTATACCTGGTAATGACGATGCAATAAGAGCAGTTAAATTGATTGCAGGAAGAATGGCAGATGCTATGATTGAAGCAAATCAAGGTGAACAATTGCAAGATGTAGAAGAGCAAAAGGCTCCAGTTAGTGAACAAGAAAATTCTGAACAAAAGCAAGAGGCGTAAGGATTATTTTCGAAAAGTTGAAGGAGGGGAATATACATGGTAACAGCACAATTAGTTAAGGAATTACGTGAAAAAACAGGTGTGGGTATGATGGACTGCAAAAAAGCACTTGTTGAAACAGAGGGAAATATGGAAAAGGCAGTTGAATTCTTGAGAGAAAAAGGGATTTCAGCAGCTAAGAAAAAAGAAGGAAGAGTTGCAGCGGAAGGTTTAGTTGAATCCTATATTCATGGGGATGGCAGAATAGGTGTTTTAGTTGAAGTAAACATCGAGACAGATTTTGCGGCTAAAAATCAAGAATTTAGAACTTTGGTTAAAGATATAGCTATGCAAATTGCTGCATCTAAGCCTGAGTATATAAGAAGAGAAGATGTACCTTCAAGTTTTATTGAAAAAGAAAAAGAGATTTTAAGAGCACAAGCATTAAATGAAGGAAAGCCAGAAAAAATAGTGGATAAGATGGTTGAGGGAAGAATAGACAAATATTATAAAGAGATTTGTTTACTAGAGCAGCCTTTTGTAAAAAATCCTGATATTACAGTCTCTCAATTAGTTACAGAAAAAATTGCAACAATTGGAGAAAACATTACAGTTAGAAGGTTTGCAAGATTTGAAAGAGGCGAAGGTATTCAGAAGAAGGAAGATAATTTTGCACAAGAGGTAATGGATCAGATTAAAAATTAATATCATTAAAGAGGAAGAGAGATCTTCCTCTTTAATTTAGTTTATGTTAATAGGGAGGATACCTATAATGGTTAAACCAAAATATAAACGAATTCTCATTAAGATAAGCGGGGAAGCGTTGGCTGGGGATAACAAACATGGCCTTGATCAAGAAATGTTAGCGGATATTTCATCAAAGATAAGGACTGTGTACGAGTTGGGTGTTGAGATTGCAATCGTAGTAGGAGGCGGAAATTTTTGGAGAGGTAGGACCGGTAAGGGCATGGATAGGTCAACCGCAGATCATATGGGTATGATGGCTACAGTTATAAATGCTCTAGCGCTTCAAGATGCTATAGAGGCAAGAGGACTAGAAGTAAGGATACAGACTGCGTTAGAGATTAGGCAAATTGCAGAGCCCTATATAAGAAGGAAGGCTGTAAGGCATCTTAGCAAAGGTAGGATAATCATATTTGCTTGTGGAACTGGCAATCCTTTCTTTTCAACTGATACAACAGCGGCTTTAAGGGCTGCTGAAATAGATGCAGAAATAATTTTACTTGCAAAAAGTGTTGATGGCGTTTATGATTCAGATCCGAATAAAAACCCTGATGCGAAGAAATTTGAAAAGTTAGATTACATGCAACTTTTAAGCAATGGGTTAGGGGTTATGGATTCTACAGCTGCTTCACTTTGTATGGATAATAAAATACCAATTGTTGTTTTTGGACTAGATCATCCGGAAAATATTCAGAAGGTTGTTTTGGGTGAAGAAATTGGAACGAAAATAGGTTAGAAAAAGGGAGGAGTTTATGATGGCAAGTGATGACTATAATCAAATTACGCAAAAAATGGATAAGACAATTAAAGTTTTAAAAGAAGAGTTGATTTCTGTTCGGGCAGGAAGGGCAAATCCAGGCATTTTAGATAAGGTTACAGTTGATTATTACGAAGTGCCAACTCCGATAAATCAGCTTGCTAATATTTCTGTGCCTGAGGCAAGGGTTATTGTTATTCAACCATGGGAGGCTAGAATTCTTTCTGATATTGAAAAAGCTATACAAAAAGCTGACATAGGAATAAATCCAAATAATGATGGAAAAGTTATAAGGCTATTATTCCCATCATTGACAGAGGAAAGACGTAAGGAGCTTACTAAGACAATTAAAAAAAGTGGTGAAGATTCAAAGGTTGCTATTAGAGCAATTAGAAGAGATGCAATTGAAGAATATAAAGCTAAGAAGAAGTCTTCTGAGATAACCGAGGATGATTTAAAGTTGATAGAGAAAGATGTTCAAAATTTGACTGATAAATATGTTGCTCAAATTGACTCTTTAATAGAAGCAAAAGAGTCTGAAATACTTGAGGTGTAATAGCCTTTTGGAGGGAATTAGTTGTTTAGAAAAAGAAAAAAAGAAGAGAATAAAAAAATAGAGAAGGACAATGTTCCTTCTCATATTGCTATAATAATGGATGGTAATGGTAGATGGGCAAAAAAAAGAGGTTTGCCTCGTTCTTTTGGTCATAGAGAGGGTGGAAAAACTGTTAAAAATATTGCTAAATATTGTGATAGCATAGGTGTTAAGTTTTTGACACTATATGCTTTTTCTACTGAAAATTGGAAAAGACCAAAAAGTGAGGTAGATTACTTAATGGATTTGCTAGTAGATTATTTAGTGAATATTGAGACTCACCTTGAAGGAAAAAAAATAAGGGTGAGGGTAATTGGTGATAGGGATGGATTGTCAGAAAGGGTAAAAGAAGAGATTAAAAGGGTTCAGGAGAAGACTTGTGAATATAAGGGTTTAACGTTAACCCTAGCGATAAATTATGGGGCAAAGCGTGAGATGATTGTTGCTTTTAAGAATTTGTATAAAAAAATACAGACAAACGAAATAAGACTAGAGGATGTAACGCAAGAGGATATAAGTCAAAATTTATATACATCGTTTATGCCTGATCCAGATATTTTAATAAGACCAGGTGGTGAGTGTAGGCTAAGTAACTATCTATTGTGGCAGTGTGCTTATTCTGAGTTTTATTTTGTAGATACTTTGTGGCCAGATTTTTCAAAGAAGAACATGGAGAAGATAATACTAGATTTTCAAACTAGGGATAGAAGATTTGGGGGTGTGAAATAAAGTGGGGATTAGAATCTTAAGTGGTTTCGTAGCTTTTTTGTTACTTGTAGTTGTGACTTTATTGGATCCGAATTACCTTTTAATAGCAACGTTTATCTTATCTGTAGTAGGTATAAAAGAGATTTTTAAAGCATTAGAGTTAAAGGGTTATAAGCCTTTTTATTTGGTGGGATATTTGTGGGTTTTTATTTTGTTTTTGGTTCTTTCAATAGAATTGGCAGATACCTTCTTAGAATTTTCAACAAAAGTGGATGTTTTGTCGATTGCAAGCTTTGTTACAATTTTTGGATTTATGCTTCTTTTAATCTTTAAAAAAGATCTGTATAGTTTAAATGATGCCGCGTTGACTATACTATCGGTTCTTTTTGTTGGCTTTCTATTTACCTTTTTGCCAGCTACAAGATTTTTACAAGGTGGTCAGTATTTGATATGGGTGATTTTTATGGGGGCTTGGGTTACGGATACTTGTGCTTATTTTACAGGAGTTAAATTTGGGAAAAGAAAAATATTGCCAACTATCAGTCCTAAAAAAACTTTTGAGGGTTTTTTAGGTGGAGCAATAGGGTGTTTAATTGCAATAACTTTATTTGGTGTTTATTTAAACAGTATAGAAGTATTTCAGATAAATATAATACATTTTGTTGTAATTGGTGGTATTTGTGGTATAATATCTCAGATAGGGGATTGGTTTGCCTCTGTTATTAAAAGATATACAGGTGTAAAAGATTTTGGGAACTTGATGCCAGGTCATGGCGGTGTGTTAGACAGATTTGATTCTATTTTAGTAATATCGCCTTTTGTGTATTTTTATTTTACTTTTTTGTTGTAATCAAAAAGAACCGTCCCTGTTGATTCCCTGTTGATTCTGTTCTGTTGATTCTGTTGATTTTTGAAAGAAGGTGTGTTTATGGTTGAAAGGATTGCTATTTTAGGTTCAACTGGTTCTATTGGTGTTCAAGCTTTAGAGGTTGCAAAGGATTTAGGGATTGATGTTGTTGCTATGTCTGGGCACTCGAATATAGATTTATTGGAAAAGCAGATAATTGAGCATCAACCAAAGCTTGTGTCAGTTAAGGATGAGGTTTTGGCAAAGGAGCTTAAAAAAAGAGTTTCTAATAATTACAAAGTGGAAATATTTTATGGGTTAGATGGGCTTATAAATGTTGCGCAGGCTGATGATTCGCAGATGCTATTAACTTCTGTTGTAGGTAGTGTAGGATTAATTCCAACAATTTGTGCAATAAAAAAGGGAAAAGACATAGCTTTAGCGAATAAAGAAACGTTGGTTACTGCAGGTAAGATTGTGATGGAAGAGGCTCGGAAAAACAATGTAAGAATATTGCCTGTAGATAGTGAACATTCTGCTATTTTTCAGTGTTTAGAGGCAAATGACAGGGGGGATTTATCCAAGATACTTTTAACAGCTTCAGGTGGCCCTTTTAGAGGAAAGAAGGCTTTTGATTTAGAAAATGTTAGTTTAGAGGATGCTCTAAAGCATCCAAATTGGTCTATGGGGGCTAAAATCACTATAGATTCAGCGACTATGATGAATAAAGGACTTGAGGTTATAGAGGCAAAGTGGCTGTTTGATGTAAAACGGGAGAAAATTGATGTTTTGGTTCATCCTCAAAGTATTATTCATTCAATGGTTGAGTATGTTGATGGTTCTGTAATAGCACAACTTGGCACTCCTGATATGAAAATTCCAATACAGTATGCGCTTACATATCCAAGAAGAGCTGAAAATTCATATGGCAAACTAGATATTTTAAAACAAGCAACACTTACATTTGAAAGCCCAGATCTAGAATCATTTAGATGCTTAAAGCTTTCGTTTGATGCTTTAAAAGAAGGTGGGACAATGCCAGTAGTCTTAAATGCAGCTAATGAAGTAGCAGTTGGAAAATTCCTAGAAAGAAAAATTAAGTTTTTAGATATACCTAGAATTATAGAAGAAAATTTAAATAGCCATCAAAACAAAAAAAATCCGTCTGTCGATGATATTTTAGCTGTAGACAGACAAATTAGGGAGGGTCTTCTATGAGATTGATATTGGTATTACTAGCGTTTAGTCTTATTATTATGATTCATGAGTTGGGGCATTTCTTGTTTGCGAAACTCTTTAAGGTTTATGTTCAAGAGTTTTCAATGTTTGTAGGTCCTAAGATTTGGTCAAAGAAAATTGGGGAAACAGTTTATTCTTTGCGGACAATTCCAATTGGGGCGTATGTGAAAATGGAGGGGGAGGAGTCTGAGTCTGATAGGGAAGACTCTTATGGAAAGAAAAAGGTATGGCAAAGGCTTTTAATTATATTAGGAGGACCGCTTGCTAATATTGCTTCTGCACTTTTGGTTATTGCAATTGTGTTTTCATTAACAGCTGTTGATACTACTAGAATTGAAAGTGTAGAAGATGCTTCGCCTGCATATGAGGCAGGGTTAGAACCTGGAGATGAGATAGTGCGTTTTGATGGGAGGCGAATATTTACCCCAGCAGATTTTTCGATGGATGCATATTTTAATAGAGAAAAACCAGTTGATGTAGATATTAGAAGAGATGGCGAAGAACAAAGAGTTAATTTTAAATCAAAAAATGCATATGTAATTGGTATAAGCTTAGGTAATTATGAAAGTAACGTAATTACTAGCGTGCCTAATGAGGTTCAAGAGATGGGGATTGATTTGCAAAGTGAAGATAAAATTGTAAAGGTTTTTGGAGAGAATGTTGAAAATACCTTTGATATCTCAAGTAGGGTAATTGATTCAGGGGAGCAAGATGTTGAGATTACTGTGGAAAGAATGGACGGTCAAGTTGATGTTCTTATTGATAGAAATCTATTAGCTACTTTAGGTTTTGAAGAAACAAATCAAACAAAGATTTTGGACGTCTCAGATGGTTCGCCAGCAATGAAGGCAGGGATTGAACCTGGAGATATAGTGCTAGAGGTAAATGGTGAGGTTGTAAGTGGGTTTAATGACATCGTAAGTATATTAAACCAAACCGGGGGAGAGCCTGTAGAAATTCTATTGATCAGAGATGATGAAAGGAAAACTGTTAGTGTAACCCCTAGAGCAGATGAAATGAATATGTATATAGGTCTTCAGTTTGCAAGAGATGATGTAGGTTTTGTGTCGGCAATTCAATATGCAGGATTTTTTGTATATTCGAATATAAGGAATGTTGGATACACAATTAACCTTTTGTTTACAAGGCAGGCTAGTGTTAGTGATATGAGTGGACCTATTGGAATTGTTGCAGTTATGAATGCAGTTGTAAGTCAAGGTATAGATTTTGGAGAAATCTTATTTAGTCTTCTTGAGATTTTTGCTTTAATAAGTATTGCAATAGGTGCATTTAATTTGATACCATTTCCTCCGTTAGATGGAAGTAAAGTTGCTTTTTTAGCATTTGAGGCAATAACTAAAAAGGCTGTACCTGTAAAATTTGAGGCTGTGCTCTCTATGGTTGGAATGTCACTTCTTCTTATATTGATGGTATTTGTGACATATGCAGATGTGGGAAGGTTAATGTCTGGGTTCTTTAGTTTTTAGAGCTTTGCGTTGAAGGGTTGGTGTAAGAATTGCAACAAAAAATGCGTGAGTTTACTGATATTTTTAGTAATGTTGAGTGGGGCGATGTTTTAAAACAGTATGTGACATCTACAAGAGTAAGCAAAATAAATCTATATAAAAAGACAGGAAGTGTGGATATCCATGCTTCCTGTGATGTTTATATAC
>CAZTHU010000101.1:0-7281 GCA_964613575.1 uncultured Eubacteriales bacterium
TTAAGTTCTATGCGGTTTCAAGCTTTAGAATGCACTCAATAAGGAGGGATTGTGATGGGTAAGCTAGCCTTTGTATTTCCAGGGCAAGGGGCACAGTATTTAGGAATGGGTAAAGAGATAGCAAGTGAATATAGTGCAGGTAGAAGGATCTTTGAAGAGGCTTCTGATTCTCTAGGCTACGATGTTTCTAAAATGGTTTTTGATGGAGATGAACAAACTTTAAAGATTACTGAAAATACACAGCCTGCAATTTTAACTGCTAGTATGGCATGTTTAGCACCTATTTTAGAAAAAGGAATTAATCCAGATTATGTTGCAGGATTAAGCCTAGGGGAGTACACTGCGCATGTTGCAGCTGATACATTTTCCTTTGCAGATGCTGTAAAGATAGTAAGAAAAAGGGGTAAGTTTATGCAGGAAGAAGTTCCAGAGGGTGTTGGAACGATGGCTGCTATATTGGGATTAGATAATGATACGGTTAAAGATTGTTGCCAAAGGGCGAGTAGTGTAGGAGTAGTAGAGCCTGCAAACTTTAATTGTCCAGGTCAGGTTGTAGTATCGGGTGAAGTTAAAGCTGTAGAGGCGCTTTGTAATTATGCTAAGGAAAGTGGTGCAAAAAGGGCAATGGTATTACCTGTTAGTGCGCCATTTCACTGTAGTATGTTAGAGGGAGCTGGGAATAAGCTTGAGGCTGAACTTAAAAATATAGAGTTTAATGATATGAAAATTCCAGTAGTATCCAATGTTACTGCGGATTTAGTGGAAAATAAAAATTGTGTAAAAGATTTACTAGTAAAACAGGTTAGTAACTGTGTGCTTTGGGAAGCATCTGTTAAAAGACTGTTAGAATTGGGTGTAGATAGTTTTATAGAAATTGGTCCAGGTAAAGTTTTATCTGGATTCGTTAAAAAAATCTCGAGAGAGGTTAAAATATCAAATGTTGAAAACTTAAGTACATTGCATGATATGTACAATGTTTTAGGTGCATAGGTAAAAAAATTTTTACTATTTAGTTTTAGGAGGTGAACGTCTTGGATAAAAAAATAGCTATTGTGACCGGGTCTGCTCGAGGTATCGGGAAGTCTATTGCGCTGAAACTTGCAAATGAAAATGCTAAAGTTTTGTTAGTTGATGCAAGTGATGGTGTAAATAATACGGCTGAAGAATTTTTAAGCTTAGGATTAGATGCACAAAGTTATAGGCTTGATATTACAGATGCAAAGGCTGTGGAGGAATTTTTCGCAGATGTTTTTAAGCAATATGGTAAGATTGATATTGTCGTAAATAATGCAGGAATTACAAAAGATGGACTGATGCTTAGAATGTCTGAAGAGGATTGGGATGCAGTACTAAATGTTAACCTAAAGGGAAGTTTTTTATTCTGTAAGTTTGCAGGAAAATATATGATGAAAAAAAGAACAGGAAAGATCGTAAATGTTGCATCCATTGTTGGAGTTATGGGTAATGCGGGTCAAGCAAACTATGCTTCTTCAAAAGCTGGTGTAATTGGGCTTACGAAATCTGTGGCAAAGGAACTTGCAGGAAGAGGAATAACGTGTAATGCTATTGCACCTGGGTTTATTCAAACAAAAATGACTGATGAATTGACGCCTGAAATTAAAGAAAATTATTTATCAAATATTCCACTTAAAAGGTTTGGGACGACCGAGGAAGTGGCTGAGGTGATTAATTTCTTAGTTTCTGATTCTGCAAATTATATAACAGGTCAGGTATTACATATTGACGGCGGCTTAGTAATGTAATAATATTTGAGTAAGTTATCGCGTTTTGCAAAATGCTGGAAAATTAAGCTATTAAGATTATGAAATTTTCTAATACAAAATATTAGTGGAAGGGGGTGAGAAGGTATGGTATTAGATAGAGTTAAAAAGATAATAATTGAACAATTAGGAGTAGAGGAAGAAGAGATAACGTTAGAGGCATCTTATATAGATGATTTGGGAGCGGATTCATTAGATATCGTTGAGTTGATTATGGCGTTTGAGGAAGAATTCGGAGTTGAGATTCCAGACTCAGATGCAGAGAAAGTTACATCAGTAGGGGATACAGTTAAATATATTGAGAATAACTCATAATTCATAAAAAAAGTCCCTTCTTTAAAAGGGACTTTTTTGTATTTTTTTAACAAGTAGAAACGTTTTTAGTAATGTTTTTAATTATAGGAGGGGTTATTTATGAAGAGGGTTGTTATAACAGGTATGGGAGTTGTTAGCTCTTTGGGATTTGATATAGATACTTTTTGGAATAATATAAAGGAAGGCAAATCGGGGATATCTAAGGTTGAAAGAATGGACACAACAGATCTTCCTACGAAGGTAGGCGCAGAGATAAAAGATTTTAAACCTGGCGAATACATGGACAAGAAGGAAGCTAGGCGCATGGACAGATATAACCAGTTTGCTATGGCAGCTACTAAGCTAGCTATGGAAAATGCAAATATAGATATAGAAAAGGTTGATCCATATAGGTTTGGAGTTGTTGTTGGGTCGGGTATTGGTGGAATTGAAACATTAGAAAATCAACAAGAGGTTCTTTTGAATAAAGGTGTTGGAAGAGTAAGTCCTTTCTTTATTCCGATGATGATTCCGAATATGGCTTCTGGCAGGATTGCTATGCAATATAAGGCTAAAGGCCACAATGAATGTGTTGTAACAGCTTGTGCTACTTCAACGAACGCTTTAGGGGATGCTTTTAGGGTTATACAGCGTGGAGATGCTGATATTATGATAACAGGTGGTGCGGAGGCTGCTATAACGCCGCTATCTTATGCTGGTTTTTGCAATATGAAGGCTATGTCCACAAATGAAGATCCACAAACAGCTTCAAGACCTTTTGATGCCGATAGGGATGGGTTTGTTATGGGAGAGGGTGCTGGGGTTCTTTTGATGGAAGAGTTAGAGCATGCCCAAAAAAGAGGTGCTAATATTTTAGCAGAGATTGTTGGTTATGGTTGTACGAATGATGCACATCATATTACTTCACCTGCACCAGAAGGAGAGGGTTCAGCAAGGTGTATGAACAATGCAATTAAGGATGCACAGATAGAGCCTTCACAGGTAGATTATATCAATGCTCATGGAACATCTACAGATTATAACGATAGATTTGAAACTATGGCTATAAAAACAGTATTTTCAAATAATACAGATGAAATTTGTGTAAGTTCTACTAAGTCGATGACAGGTCATTTATTAGGGGCTGCAGGCGCTGTTGAGTCAATTATCTCCATATGTGCGATTAGGGATGGAATTGTTCCTCCAACAATAAATTATAAGACACCTGACCCTGAATGTGATTTGGATTATGTACCTAATAAGAGCAGGGAAAAGGAAGTAAACTACGTGTTGTCAAATTCGTTTGGATTTGGGGGATGTAATGCAACGCTTGTTTTTAAGAAGTTTTAAATAGAAAGGGTTTGGAATGTATAAAAAATCAAAAGATTTTAACGAATTAGAAAAAATTTTAAAAGTTGAATTTAATGATTTAGGGCTTTTGAAAACTGCTTTAACACATAGTTCTTTTGCTAATGAAAAGGTAAATAAGGGGTCAAGGAGTTATGAGAGACTTGAATTTTTAGGAGATTCGATTCTTAGCATTGTTATAACGGAATACCTATATGTAAATTACCCAGATTTACCTGAAGGAGAGCTTACAAAGGTACGTGCAAGTACCGTTTGTGAGTATACTCTTGCAAAATGCGCTAGAGGCCTTGAGTTAGGAGAGTTCTTGCTTTTAGGTAAGGGTGAGAGATTATCTGGAGGCTCTGATAGAGAATCTATTTTAGCTGACGCTCTAGAGGCGATAATTGGCGCAATATTTTTGGATCAGGGATTTGAAGGTGCTAAAGGATTTGTATTGGACTTGATGGTAAATTTTATAGAGCAGTTTGTTAGTGGGGAAAAATTAAGAGACTATAAGACTATTCTTCAGGAGTTGGTTCAAGTACATGATTATAGTACCTTTTACGAGATAGTTAATGAAAAAGGACCTTCACACGATAAGATGTTTACTGCACATGTTATAATAAATAAAAAGGTTCGCGGAAAAGGTAATGGGAAAACAAAAAAAGATGCCGAGCAAGTGGCTGCTAAACAGGCTTATGATGATATTTCTATAACAAATAAATATTAATACTTGAAAAAAAATAAGTAATGAGTTAAAATTAAAATAAGGGGTACATAAATGGAAAACAAAACACAGTTTAAATTTATTTTAAATATTCTTATAAGGGGAGATTAATATGGAAGCATTAAAAGTTTCAGGTCACTCTAATCCGAAGATGGTAGCTGGTGCTATAGCAGCTTTCTTGAGAGAGTCAAATTCGGTGGAAATTCAAGCTGTTGGGGCAGGGGCGGTAAATCAAGCTGTAAAGGCTATTGCCATAACACGTGGGTTTGTTGCACCAAATGGTATCGATTTAGTTGCAATACCTGCATTTTCAGAAATATCAATTGCAGGAGAAGATAGGACAGCTATTAAGTTTATCGTAGAGTCGAGATAGAGGGTTCTTATTTTGGCTCAAGAAGTAACATGGAAAAGTTCTAAAGTTTACAATGTGAACTATTATGGTTTTTGGAAAGTTTTTAAGATTTATGTGTTTTATTTTATATGTTTTTTAAAAAATGTTGCTAATGTAGCGACATTTTTTTTTATTTATGATACAATTCGAAACGTTGATAGAAAATGTTTTAGATATTTGGAGTTTCTAAGTATTTTAGTTTAAATAAAGGTGGAAAAGATGAAAAATATAATTAATAGAAGTGTATCAATTATTATGTATTGGCTGAGGGCTTCGAGATTGACAGCGCATATGTTTATTTTCCCAAGTATTTTATTTGGTCAAATATTGTGGTTTTGGCAGACGGGTGAATTTAGTCTGTTGGTTTTTGTTTTGGTTCATATTTATGGGTTATTCATGCATTTATTTATTGTTTATGCAAATGATTATGCTGATTTTGATACAGATAGATTAAATAAAACATATACCATTTTTTCGGGGGGGTCGAGGGTTTTATTGGAAGGTGTTTTATCTAGAAAAAAACTACTTATAGCTTCGCTTATAATGTCATTTCTTTGTATTTTAATAGGTTTAATATTTTGGATAATAACCTCTAGTCCTCTTATTTTGGGATTGATAATGATTGGTCTATTTTTGCTTTATGCCTACAGTTTTAAGCCTTTTGAGATTTCTTACAGGGGATTTGGCGAAATTTTGCAGATGTTAGGGGTTGGTCTTGTTCTGCCTCTTATTGGTTTTGTCTCACAAAGTGGGAGTCTTGATTCATTACCCTGGATGCTAATTGTTATAGTATTGCCCTCGCAACTTGCTATGGCAATATCTACATCCTTACCTGATCAACCTTCTGATTCAATAAGTCTAAAAAGAACATCAGCAGTATTGCTAGGTCAAAAGAAAGCACAGGGAGTAATGATTTTAATGTATATTACTTGTTTGCTATTGTTTATAATTACTCAAAGTAGCCTTTATTCAAACTTGTGGGGAATAGTGATAATAAGTGTGTTAGTTTTATTAATTTGTTTTCAAATATTCTTATCTTTGTTTAAAAATGCTAAACCTGGAACTAGAGATTTGTTTTTTCTAGTTTTGTTATCAATACTTACAAATACTTCATTTGTTGTGGGTATAACTTATTTATTGATAGCGTAAAAATATTGTTTTGAAGGAATTTAAAGAAAAATGTTGAAATTATAAGAGTATGGATCAATGAAAGTACGTATAAGTTAAGAAAGGGGTTGGGTTAGTTGGGTAAAAAGGTAGTTATAATTGGAGCAGGTCCTGGTGGTTTGACATCAGGTATGTTATTAGCTCATAAAGGTTATGATGTAGAGGTTTTTGAAAAAAAAGGATATATAGGCGGAAGAAATGGGCGCATAGAGTTAGGGGAATTTTCTTTTGATATTGGACCAACATTTTTAATGCTAACTGAAATATTAGAGGAAGTTTTTGAGAAAACAGGTAGAAAGGTATCTGATTATATAGACTTAAAAGAGATTGAACCTCTTTATAGGCTTAAGTTTAAAGGTAAAAAAGATTTTTATCCGTCAAGGGATAGAAAGTATATGAGAGAACAAATAAAAGAGATTTTCCCTGGTGATGAAGATGCATATGATCTGTATTTGAAAAAGGAATCAATTAAATTTGATAAAATCATAGATTGCCTTAAACTGCCTTATGGTAAATTGTTTCATATGGCAAGACCTCGTCTTATTAAGGCGATGCCAAGCTTAAAACTAGGAACGAGTTTATATGATTGTCTGGCTAAATATTTTAATCATGAGGAATTACGTATTGCAATGACATTTCAGTCAAAATATCTTGGAATGTCACCTTGGCAGTGTCCCGCAGCTTTTACGATATTATCATATATAGAGCATAGTAGAGGGGTTTTTCATCCAATTGGTGGGCTAAATAAAATTTCTGAAGCGATGGGGAAAGTGATTAAAGAACATAAGGGCAAGATACATTTTTCAACCCCTGTTAAGGAAGTTATTATAGATAAAAAGAAAGCAAAGGGCGTATTACTTGAAAATGGCGAAAAAATTTATGCAGATCATGTAATAATAAATGCAGATTTTGCACATGCAATGACTAATATAGTAGATAAAAATGATAGAAAAAAATATACGGATGAAGACTTAGATAGAAGGGATTATTCTTGTTCTACTTTTATGCTTTATTTGGGTTTAAATAAAAAGTATGAAATTCCGCATCATAATATTATCTTTGCAGATGACTATAATCTAAACGTGAAAGAAATTGCTGAAACTAAGGTCTTGTCAAATGACCCGTCTATTTATATTCAAAACCCGTCAATAACAGATGAAACCCTTGCGCCAAAAGGAAAATCGTCACTTTATATATTGGTTCCAGTAGCGAACAATTCTAGTGGCGTTGATTGGGACAAAGAAAAAGAAAACTTCAGAAATCTTGTGTTAAGTAAGATTTCTGAAAAAAAAGAACTTACAGATATTAAAGAACATATAGAAGTAGAAAAGATTATAACACCTAAGGATTGGGAGCAAGAATATGATGTATACAAAGGTGCAACATTTAACTTAAGCCATAAACTTTTTCAAATGCTTTATTTTAGACCGCATAATAAGTTTGAGGAGTTTGAAAACTGTTATTTAGTTGGGGGAGGAACTCATCCTGGAAGTGGACTTCCTACTATTTATGAGTCTGGGAGGATATCTGCAAATCAAATAATTAGATTGGGGTAAGTTTATGAATGTATTTAG
>CAZTHU010000102.1:0-1183 GCA_964613575.1 uncultured Eubacteriales bacterium
TGTATTTCTATCTCTACTTTTTTATTACCCTCAATCTTTACTTAGCAAGTGGCTGTTCTTTGTATTCCACATTCAGCATATCTAGTTGGTTGTTCTACTACTTCCCCTATGTTTCCTTCATCCTTTGTTAGATTTTCTACTTTCCGCTTAATATTTTCGCATACTTCCTCTTTCGTCTGTGCGAGATTTAGATTAGTATATTCTAGGTCTACCACAATTTGTTCAGTATACACAATTTAATCTGTCTGGATGTCAGATAAGGTGGTATCGCTTCCAGGTACTATGTAGGGGTTTTCTGCCGTACCACTCCCGCTAGAGTGTCTTATGTTAGATGACAAAGGCAAAGCGGCGCGCACACCCCCAGTCCCATAGTTAGCATAGGCGTAGGAGACGTAACCATCAATGCGGACACGGCGCACACGGCCGGAAAAAGAGGCGGACGGGGAACGAGTCCAACTCCACCAGTTAGATGTCGCATTAAACGAACTAAACTTATAAATTGAATTATCTACTGCCAATTGAGTTGGCCTTCCTATATAATCCATACCATTATCATAAACATATTCTTTTAATTCTTTTACAGATAATAGGAATACTTTGTCTGTTACCATCTGATAGTTAGCAGTATCATAGTTTTGTACAACACTAACAATATTCCAATTAACTGTATGAGCTCCACTACCTCCATCTTTTACTTCACTATCTATATCTGCTAATAACACTTTATGATTTCTTGTTGCAATTGCATTTCTTTCTTCTTGTGTAAAATTAGCTAAAAATCCTGCTTCTTGGTCATAAGGCTTATATCTACTCGACCCCTTATTGGCACTAGGTGCATTATATGAATAATCGTTAAATACTTGTCCTGCTTCTTTATCGCTATTTAACCAATGCCTTAATGTACTATCTGTCCAATAGTTTGAACCATATAGATTTCTACTACTATCTGCTCTTGGTCCTGCAGGATTTTCACTATCTCCTGTTGAGTTAAATGCCTTTAGTGTTAGAATCCTGTCACTAAATAGTAACGGTTTTCCATCTTCAATAGCTATTACCCTCCACAGTATTGGCTCACCGTAGTATTTTCCAAACTGTACGTAGTCACCTACTGCGAAATTGCTACTAGCACCTACTTCATTTTGCGAATTTGCAAATTCTTTTAAGTCTTCAGTTTTGTTCTTTA
>CAZTHU010000102.1:1283-7266 GCA_964613575.1 uncultured Eubacteriales bacterium
CTTCAACGTTATCGCTACTAGCACCTACCTCATTTTGCGAATCTGCAAATTCTTTTAAGTCTTCAGTTTTGTTCTTTACTTCAACGTTATCGCTACTAGCACCTACCTCATTTTGCGAATCTGCAAATTCTTTCAAATCTTCAGTTTTGTTATTTACTTCAACGTTATCACTACAGCCACCTATTAAAATCATAGATACTACCAAAGCAGAACAAAATATTATTTGGATAAATTTTTTCACGCTCGTTACCTCCTAGAATCTCTTATTTATATATTTAGGATCTTCATTAGGGAAGTTTAAGAAAGCACATGCTGTTTGGTTCTCGCAAAGTACTTGTTTTATCTCACGCAATTCCCAAATATTTCAAAACCCACCGATTTTATTATCGGAGTAAATTTATTTTTTCTTAATATAGAGCTTAGCAATTTAAATTTTATACATAGGGTGTTTTTGCCCAAATCCACGAAAAGGTGGAATAAGAAAATTATTTATTCTGGAAATTAGAATTCAAATGAATATTTACCAAAGCATGTATGATTTCATCCATGTTTATTGAACCTGATTTTTTCTGGAACTCATAGTGGACCTATAGGTTTATATGTTGCCAAGCAAAAACTTATACAATACAAGAACCTCTCTTTTTGTCAAGAAAATCAACTAAGCAGAAAAGCCCTCTGCAAAGGGATCAAATTTATAAAATAATAAATCGGGCCGCAAGAAGTGCAGGAATAAAAGAAAAAATAGGATCTCACACTTTAAGAAAGACTTTTGCATATTTTGCCTATAATTCTGGGATTGATTTAAGCTTAATTCAAAAAGTGCTAAATCATTCTGCGCCTAGTATAACGCTTAATTATATTGGTATAACACAAGACCAAATGGACGATGTTTATTTAAATTTAAATTTGTAAGATTTTTATTGGCACTGTAAAAAAATGTAGTGCTTTTTAAAGGATTCTTTCATATTTTGTAGAATATTTAAATGGTGGCATTTGTACATTTTCATAAAATGATAGGTTTTTCCGTACCCAAAGTAATTTAGTCAGTGCTATAAATGAATTTGGCTTTAAGAAACTATTTTAAATGTTTGACTCCGTCACTTTTTTTGCTAGTATGTGAAATATAAAAACAAAGGAGGAATTTAAAAAATGAAAAAGAAAATCGGTTTAATGTTTATGCTTGTTATTGCGACATTAATAATGTTTACAGGGTGTCAAGGAACGTTTGAGGTTGATGAAGAAAGCTCATTGGATAATGGTGTTGAGGTTGATGACGAAAGCTCCTTGGATAATGTTGTTGAAGCTGATGACGAAAGCTCCTTGGATAATGGTGTTGAAGCTGATGACGAAAGCTCCTTGGATAATGGTGTTGAGGTTGATGAAGAAAGCTCCTTGAACAGTATTATTGAATTTGATGACGAAAACTTAGAAAGGGCAATAAGAGAAGAAATAAATAAGCCTACTGGAAACGTTTATTTAAAAGACGTGAAAGAAATAAGAGAGTTAGACCTTTTTAACAACAACATAACAGATATAAGCGCATTATCAAATTTGACTAATTTAGAGAGTTTAAATCTAAGAAGAAACAAAATGACAGATATAAGCTCATTAGCTAATTTGACTAGTTTGGAGGGGTTATACCTTGAAAACAACAACATAACAGATATAAGTGCATTATCTAATTTGACTAGTTTAGAGGAGTTACGGCTTTGGGATAACAACATAACAGATATAAGCGCATTATCTAATTTGACTAATTTAGAATGGTTGACTCTTAACGAGAACAACATAACAGATATAAGTCCATTGGCTAATTTGACTAATTTAGAGTATTTATATCTTCACGAAAACAACATAACAGACATAAGCCCATTGTCTAATTTGACTAATTTAGAATGGTTGTACCTTCCTAACAACAACATAACAGACATAAGTGCATTAGCTAATTTGACTAATTTGCGTGGGTTATCTCTTCAAGACAACAACATAACAGATTTTAGCCCATTAGATAACATACCATATATATACAGAGCTAATTACGAATAAGCAAAAACACACAATAGACAAAGCAATAAATTTAAAAGGGGATGAATATATCCTCTTTTTTTTATCTTTAGTATGTCAATAGACTACAGTTAAATGAAACACTTTTTAAACTTTTATCACAAACGTCGTTTTTTGTAAATTTGATTTTGACAATAGTTTTGATAACGAAAAAACTTCATTTGAAGGGTGTGATTTTGGTCAAAAAAAAAGCTCTCATAAACGATCGTTTTTGAGAGGCTGGGGGGGTTCTGCATTTTAAAAATAAGGTTTTGAGACGAATTTTAATGGCTTAAATTCGTAATATAAAAACCGTGCCAAATACACATCGTAAAATATCACGCACAGGTCTTTCTATAAACCTTACATTATAGTATAATGTTATATACAAAATAACAAAAGGAAGTGAAATTATGCGTAAGAAAAAATATTTCCAAAAACTATACAATTATAATAAGGAGAATAACGCTTACCTAATTGAGGTTTCATTAGACAATTACGAAGAAATATACGATGATTGGGATCCCTCTCCCTTTAAAAAAAGAGATATCGAAAGTGAGTTTAATGATTTTGTAGTTAATTCATCGGAAGATATCCCATTAGAGTACAACATAGAAGTCGTTTTATATCTTCCTGAAATTAAAAAGGATGAAAAAAAAGAATCCTATTTAATTTCTGCATATAAAAATTACTATAATTATGAAGCTGAAAGAATAAATAAGCAAAAATGTGCTTTAAGAAATAAAACGATATCGCACCTGTTTTTTTCCTTTGCGCTTCTTTCACTATACTTTCTGTGGGAAGTTTTCTCGGAAGATAAGGGTAGCTTTTTTATGAGTTTCCCGCTTAAAGAAGGTATAATGATAGGCGGTTGGGTATTTTTATGGGAAGTTTTCACTAATGTGTTTATAAAAAGAAAAGAAATCCAAACCGAATACAAAAGATTAAAAAGGCTTCAGGAAACAAATATTAAGTTTGTATATAACAACAAGGGTTAAGATATATGGATGTTTTACTTGGTACTTAAACAAGTGAAACATCTCCCTTAATTATCGCTTCAAACTTAATATCTTTTTTGCAAGCTTATCTGCATCATGCCTAACAAGACCATCTATAACAGTCAAAAAGTCCCCCTCCACACATTTAACGCCCATCCCCTCCAACCTCTTAGTGTCAATATCCACCTGACATGCGCCCTCTAAGGCATATTTTTCCTTTAACTCATCCGATATGATCGTATTATTCACAAGGCAGTAATCTACTATTCCATCATACGTATGTTCTTCAATGGCTTTAATATGATCACTTACCCGCTTTCCATCCGTTTCTCCAGGCTGAGTCATAACATTACAAACATAAACCTTTAGAGCCTTAGAACACTTGATCGCATCTTGCACACCTTCAACCAACAAATTAGGCAACACACTAGTATAAAGACTTCCTGGCCCTAATATAATAATATCACTTTCGATAATTGCATCTAAAACCTCCTGTAGTGGCTCTACATTTTCTGGCTCAAGATTTATCTTTAAAATCTTATCTTGTGCATCACAACCTCTATCACCAATTTTAGACTCTCCTATAATATTTCTACCACTCTCTAACTCTGCTCTTAACGCCACATCATCAAGCGTTACAGGCAAAACCCTACCTGTAACTGCTAACACATCACTTACTTTTTTTACAGCCTCTTGAAAATTTTCAGAAATTCCGTCCATGGCAGCTAAAAAAAGATTACCAAAGCATTGACCTTTTAAGGTTCCATCTTTAAACCTATACTCTAAAAGCCTCTCTAGTACAGGCTCCGTATCAGCAAGAGCCAATATACAGTTTCTTATATCTCCTGGTGGAAGCATTCCTAAATCCGAACGTAGCATTCCAGAACCACCACCATCATCTGCAACCGTAACTACAGCAGTCAAATTACTACTCAGCTTTTTAAGCCCCCTAAGCATTGTAGAAATACCAGTTCCACCACCTATAACAACAATCTTAGGCCCCTTTATCAAAAGCTTTTGTTTAAACACAATTTCGTTTATCTTTTCAAAATCTAACGAACCTTTAAAACCTCCAATAGAAAGAAGTTTATAAAAGTTTTTCAAAATAAAGCTTACCGCAACATAAATTAAAGCAATGCCAGACGCTATAAATGCGATGGACATAGTATAAATATTTATGCTATAGCTTTTTTCTCCAAACAAAAAAGAAAGACCAAAACTCATGCCAATAATCCCAATAATAGCTAACAACGCCCACCTTTTTAGCTTCATCCCAGGTTTTAACCACATCTTTATCTTCATCGAAAAACACTCCAACCATTACTGACTTCATCATCAATTCACAATTTAATACTATTTCCTAATAAACACCCTGATTATCCTTACCTATATCTCTATGCTCGATACAAACTAAATGCCCCTGAGCATTTAGTTTGTCATAAATTTCATGTGAAATACAAACCGACCTATGCCTTCCCCCCGTACAACCAATCCCTATAATAAGTTGAGATTTACCTTCTTTAAAATAAAGCGGAATAAGAAAATCTAGCATATCCTTAGCTCTTTTGACAAAACCTTTTGTTTCGCTAGATCCCAAAACATAATCTTTAACCTTTTTATCCTTTCCCGAAAGGGCTCTCATCTCATCAATGTAAAATGGATTTGGTATAAATCTTACATCAAAAACAAGATCACCATCTCTTGGAATTCCATATTTAAAACCAAATGACAAAATGGTTATAGAAATTCTTTTCTCATCATCCTTATCTCCAAATATTTTTTGTATCTCATCTTTTAAATTTTTGGGGGACAACAAACTCGTGTCAATTATGTAACTTGCCTGTTTTTTTATTTGATTTAGCATACTTCTTTCTTGCAAAATTCCATTTAAAATCGAAGCATTCCTTGAAAGAGGATGAACTCTTCTAGTCTCCTTAAAGCGTTTAATTAGGGCATCATCCGATGCATTTAAGAATAGAATATCAACCTCAAAACCCATAATCTGTATATCATCCAAGGCATGTCCTAAATTATTAAAAAGTTCCCCACCTCTGATATCAACAACTAAAGCTACTTTATCTAGTTTTGCATCGCCCTTATAAATAACCTCAAAAAATTTGGGCATAAGTAAAGGGGGCATATTATCTATACAAAAAAAACCTAAATCTTCCATCTGACGAATAACAAGACTCTTCCCCGCTCCCGACATCCCAGTAATAATAACAAAGCGCATACTTAATCTAAACCTCCCCTTTTATTTTTCTCCCACAAACTTTATCTCTGGGTTAAGCTCTACATCAAATTTTTGCTTTACCTCTCGTTTTATCATTTCAACTAATTGCAAAACATCATTAGCCGTAGCGCCACCATCATTTACAACGAAACCGCAATGTTTTTGAGATACAACCGCACCGCCAACTCTCCTACCCGAAAGTCCAGCATCCATAATAAGTTTTCCTGCAAAATACCCCTCTGGACGTTTGAATGTACTTCCTGCACTAGGCATCTCTAGCGGTTGCTTAGTAGTTCTTCTACTAGTAAAATCCTTCATCTTTTCTAAAATTTCATCTTTATTTCCCTTTTTTAGCTTAAGCCTACTTTTTAAAATAAAGCCCCCATTTTGATGAAAAACACTCTGCCTGTATCCAAATTCATGCTGAGCTAAATCTATCTTTTTTAATACGCCATCACTAGTAGAAAATATCGTACTTTCCAAAACTTTACTAATCTCTCCATCATAAGCGCCTGCATTCATGTAGATAGCACCACCTAATGTTCCCGGTATCCCAGAAGCAAACTCAAGACCTGTAAGAGAATTCTCGAGGGCAATATTGGAAAATTTTGACAACAAAATACCCGCGCCTGCTTCTAACGAATCGTCTAAAACATCACATTTATCCATCTTATCCGTTTTTATCACTAGCCCTCTAATCCCCTTATCC
>CAZTHU010000103.1:0-7241 GCA_964613575.1 uncultured Eubacteriales bacterium
ATTTTATTATATTAAAATACAAGATTGATAATAATGGAGTTGGAGTTATTTATGATATACAAAGAAACAATCAATCAACTCAAAATGAAGCAAATGGCAATTTTTTTGTTAAAGGCAAAAATGGTGTTGTTTACCTTGGTGAATGGGACAATAAAATTGATTTAGAAAAAGTTCTTGGAAACAAACTATCAGAAAGAATTGACAAATTAGATGAGGGGGCGGATACTTTTGCGGGTTCGTATGTTAAGAATATTGAATTTGAAGGTGTAAAAGTTACGCTGGTTTCACCTAGCAATAACGATCAAACCTTTTGGGTTCAAAATATGTTAATTACAAGTAAAGATTATGAAGTTTTGAAAGGTATAAAGGTTGGAGATAGTCTGGAGCATGTAAAAGGTGAGTTGAAAAACAATTTGGCTGAAGTTAACATTAAGGATGGTAATCAAATATACTCGTATTCTGTTGAACTTGATATGATTTTATTCCATTTTAAAGCTAATACTTTAGATAAGATAGAAGTAAAAAAAGAAATGCCATAGGATTATTATATCATACATTAAGAATAGGATAACGGAACCCATTTTAGTCAATAAAGTAAGGGCTTTAGTAATTTTAAAATGTACGATGTAGATTCAAAAATATTTGTATGAAGTAAGTGTATAATTTAAGTAGGCAAAGTTGAAAAAAATTGATACATATAGGCACCTTCCTATAAAGGAAAATGCCTATATGTACGAAGAACTCTATGAAACACTATAACACTATAGCGTGAATTTCTTTTAATTTAAACATACTTGCGACATTTCTCTTTTTTTACGCGGGCACGTAAACATTAAACATTAAACATTAAACATTAAAACATATGTTATAAACAATAACATAGGAAAATTGTTGTTGTTTATATTAAATTCGTATAAATATTGATTATTTTAGAAATTATTGTTATTGTAATACTAAATAATACGTTCAATTAAATAACACAAAATAACGGTTATTATAAAAGGGAGTTGAACGAAAATTGGCAAAGAAACAGAAGTATTAGAAGTTAAGTGCAAGATGAAAATAGAAATTAAACAAATGCCACTTGAAGAAGCTAAAAAGCTTGGGATAGATACTTGGAGTCACTGGGAATGTGCTCCATGTAAGTTTGACTGGGAGTATTCTTACAAAGAAATAGCATATGTTTTTGAAGGCGATGTGTTAGTTACGACTGATACACAGAAAATTCATATCACGGATAATATGCTAGTTACTTTTCCAAAGGGTTTAAAATGCGATTGGGAAGTTAAGAAACATATTAAGAAGGTTTATATGTTTGAATGATTTTAGAATTCACGGGGTGAACAAGACGTTTTCAAAAGTGCTGATATAAGCAATTATAGAATTACGGATTGAAAAGTTAGCCGTAACTGATTATGCTCATAGCGACTGATAGCAAGTAAGCATGACAAAAAAATAGAAAAAATTTGAGAAAAGAGCTGATTTAAACATAGAAATATACTGAAGGAAGGGGGTATATATAAGATGAGTGATTTTATAAACTAGGGACAACAGCTTATCGAAAAAGTAAATAACATCTAAAGAAAAAATTTATTATGCGAAAAGAGTAAGGCTGTAAGTGTCGATGTAAGTGTCGGCATTCCTATCACGACTAGAGTCACGAGTCTCCAGCCGTAAGTTTTTATGAAATATTAGGCGAGGATAAAGAAGTGAAGAAGGTTAGTTGGTTTACGAGGTTGTTTGGATGATTTTCATGTCTAAAAAATAGGGGGTGGGTTACTTTGAACTGTAGTAAAATTGAATGTACTTGCACATATTCATGTCCAAGAAGAGGCAAATGTTGTGAGTGTGTTGCATATCATAGGAAATTAAACCAAGTACCTGGATGTTTTTTCTCAAAAGAAGGGGAGAAGACATATGATAGGTCGATACAAAATCTATATAAAGATAAAAATTAGAGATAGGAGATGATACATATGGCATCAAACCCAATTTATCAATTTTACGCAGAGCTTTACGATTACGAACCAAAAATGTGGCGTCGCTTTCAAGTGGCAAACAACGTTAATATGGCAAAACTAGGCTATATATTAATGACAATGTTTGAAATGAAAGCAAGCCACTTATTTTGCTTTGATGTACCATATAATGAAAACTTGAAAATGGAAATGACTCGAAGCTTTGCTGAGAAGAATTTAGGGAATCTACTGGAAGATGAATTTAGTTCTTTAAATAAAAAAAATGATAATTGGCATATTGAAATAATAACCGAATATTCTTACGAATCCATAGATGAGGAAAATGAAAAGTTAATAAATGCAACAGATAAGAATGTAAAACATATCATTAGTTCTCCAGATGAACGTATGACTTTTTCTTATGATTTTGGTGATAACTGGCAAGTTAATATTGTTCTTGAGAAAGTTATAGAAGATAAAGAATTGCCAGGAAAGGAGTTACCAAGAGTTCTTGAAGGTGAAGGATACGGTATTATTGAAGATTGTGGTGGTGTTGGTGGACTTGAGGATATTGCAAAAGCTTTTAAAAATAAAAAAGGTAAACAGTATGAAGAATACTGTGAATGGCTTGGCGTTGATAATTTAGATTTATTTACTTTTGACATTGACGATATGAATTTTAGGCTAAAAAAAGTGCCTCGAATTTACGCGAATATATATGAATTTGAATTAGAGCCTACAAAACAGTCTTTTGACTTGTTAGAGAGAAAATATAAGAAAAATACTTAAATGGGGGAGATGTTATCGATATTAGTATACATACTTCTGGTACCGACGCTAGGAAGAAAAGGATAGATAAGTTAATGGATAATTTGTGGGATTGAGATATTCCATGTATCTGATGAATTTGTGAGCTTTTAAAGAGGTTTTAGGATGCCTTATTTAGATGTAAAAAATGGGAATTGCAGAATCTTATAAGAGTTTAGGGCGAATTATATGTCCATTATGGGCAGGATTTATTTTTGATCTTAAAATTTTTTATCCTTTTTTGACTGGTTATTTTGTATTCTTGATAACCTTGATTGTAGTGATGCAGAATTTGCGTAAGGGAATAGTGAAAATTTAGATTTCGAATCCTCAAACTATATATTTTAAATTTATAAGTATTCTAGCCACATCCAAAAAGGTGCTTAAATTAGGGTGAAACTCTACCATGTCAATACAATATATGGTAGAGTTTCGCATACGAAATGGATATTAATAGCGGTTAATTTGGTAAAATGTTGTAGAGGTTATAAATTCGTTAGGTATAATCTAAATCAGTTTGTGATAGACAAACAATACATTGCATGGCATTATATAACTAAAGCAATATAACGTGTTGTAAGGAGAGATTTCTATGCCACCAAAAACAAAATTTGATAAAGAAGTAATTATAGACCTGCTTTAGCGATCTCGAAAGAAGAGGGGTTTTCAGGAATCACCGCCAGAAGCGTAGCAAAAAGGCTTCAATCTTTGGTAGCTCCTATGCTATTAAGTATTGTAGGGTGTTATCATTGCAATTTAGATGATTTGTTTTGGGAAAATTCATCTGATGCTTTTGGAAAAATGTAGTAGAATTTTGTGGTAGGAAAATTTTTGAGTTCAAAGGAAACAAAATATACATTTACATGTGAGGTATGTTTTTGTACAATGTATATATTGGAGGGGGGGGAAGTGTCAATTACGTCTGATATAATTAGAGGACATACAGACACCATAATTTTAAAGCACTTAATAGAAAAAGATAGTTATGGTTATGAAATAAATAAGTCAATACAAAAAAAGACTGATAACCAATATGAACATAAAGAAGCAACTTTGTACACTGCTTTTAGAAGGCTAGAAAGGCAAGGTATAATATCATCTTATTGGGGAGACAAGACCACAGGCGCCCGTAGACGTTATTACTCTATAACAAAACTTGGACGTGAATTTTATAAAAAGAACAAAGAGGACTGGGAAGATGCAAAAAAATTATTGATAAATTGATCTAAGGAGGTAACAACTGCTGTTAGACACAGTAACAAAAAGTAACAAACAGTAACGTTTAATAACAAAAAAGTGTATACAAATTGAATTCGGTATAGTATACTTATCTCGAGGTGGAAATAATGGATAAAATGATAAGTATACAGGAAGTAAGTAAATTAACAGGCGTTACAGTAAAAACACTTAAAATATGGGATAATGAAGGTAAGTTAAAACCAGCTATGAGAACTGTCGGTGGACATAGAAGATATAGAATGTCTGATATTGAATCTTTCATAGGAGATGCAACAAAACAAATTTCAAATAGAAATGTGTTTATTTATTGCAGAGTATCAACTAAAAAACAACAAGAATCTGGTAATCTGACACGACAAAAAGAAAGACTGATAGAACACTGTAAACATAAACAATACAATATTGTTCATGTTTATGAAGAAGTAGCTTCTGGATTAAACGACAACCGTAGAGAACTAATAAAGATGCTACGTAGATTAAATGAAGTCAATTCAATAGTTGTAGAATATTCTGATAGACTTGCAAGGTTTGGCTTTAATTATCTTAAAGAATTTGCAAAATCATTCGATGTTGAAATTGAAGCAGTCGAGCAGAAAATAGCACTTGAACCTAATGAAGAAATGGTTAATGATTTAATATCTGTAGTTACTTGTTTTAGTGCAAGATTATATGGTTCTCGAGGTGGGAAGAAAATAAAGAAAGATATTGAAAAATCAATTCAAGAATTAGAAAAGGAAAGAGGTGAGAAGTCTGAAAATAACTATGAAAGCAGTATTGATAAATGTTGAACAGGAGAATAAAGAAAAAATAGATGATTTGATGACTGTGTTTTGTTCAGCTATACGATATTCATTTAAACGTCAATTAGAAGGTAAAAAGGTTGGTGATATTGAAAAGGATGTAGCTTATAAATATAGACTTAATATTCGTCAAGCTAAAGATGCTGTAGAAAATGCTAGACAAACAATTGTATCTCAAAAAGAATTGGTGAAAATGAATTATGAAAATGCTACAAAAAAAGTAAATGCAATTGAAAAACAATTAACAAATGATAAATTGTCTGCCAGAAAAAGAAAAGCGTTAATAAGTAAACTTGCTAAACGTAAAAGAAAGCAACAGTATTGGAAAAATTTCATTGATTCAAACACTATTCCCCCTGTGGTTTTCGGAACAAAAGAATTATTTATCAAAAGATGTAAGGGACTTATAACTAAAGAAGAATGGCAAAATGCACGAAATAACAGGTTTTATTCTCGTGGCGACAAGACAAAGAATGGCAATCCTAATTCAAGAGTTATAATTATTAATGGAGAGTCATTTCTTGAAATATCAACGATTGAAAAAACAGAAACAAATAGAGCTATTAAAATTAGAGTTCCTATATATTTGCCACGCAAATTAAATAAAGAAAGAGGTGTAATTAATGGAATTGATTATAAAGGAATGTTTTTAAATCACTTACAAACTGGCAATGCTTATCAAGTTGAAATGATAAGAAAGAATAGTAAATACTATTGTCATATTACATTTGATTTACCTAAACAAGAATTAAAGTACACTGGACACAATGGTATAATTGGAATTGACACAAATCCAGATGGATTTGCTTTAACCATGATAGATAAAAAAGGTAATTATAAATGGCATACTTATTTGAAGCAATATGAATTATTATATGCTCGCACTGATAGACGTAAAAATATGTGCGGGGAATTAGTGAGAAAAGTTGTAGATGTTTCTAAACAAAATGGTTGTGGCATTGCTATTGAGGATTTAAAGTTTAAAAATGACTCAGATGTGAATAGCAAGTTTTCAAGAATTAAACATCAATTTATATACGCTACTTTACTTGAAATGCTTGAGAGTGCTTGTTACAGAGAAGGAATTGAATTAATAAAAGTAAAACCACAATTCACATCTAAAATAGGATTGTATAAATACTGTCATCAATATGGAATGGTTGTCCATAACGGGGCAGCGATGGTAATCGCAAGAAGAAGTTACAAGTTGAAAGAAAAAATACCAAAGTTATTAAAAAATGTGTTAATTGCAGATAAAATTACTTTTAATAAAAAGAACGAATGGTCAAGATGGAACACAATTAATAATATTTTAAAAAAGAAAGGGGTGAAAAAACCTGATTTCTGGTTAGTAAATAGGAAAGAAATACTAATGTTAAACTTACCGTTTTAACTTTAAAATAGATTAAAACCGCCAAAGTACACCTAGAAGGAAAGGCTTTGGTGGAGTAAATATTTTAGGGATTGCTAACAGCGATAATTCTGTTGTACTTTGAGACTATATGTTTCAATGGCTTATGCGGAATTTTAATACGAGAGTATTAACCTTAGTAGTTGAATCCTGTGACACTACCGCATTATTAACGGATAATGTGAAAAATTGTGACAAATAATAATAATTTTAATTATGTTACTGTTTGTCATGGTTTTAGAAATCAGGAATTAACGTGGTAAATAAATTAAGAAATTACATTGATGATTTGTTTGAAAATGTTCCAAAAACAAAAAAAATAAAAGAGTTAAAAGATGAATTGAGTGCAAATGTAGTTGAAAAGTATAATGATCTTTTAGTTGAAGGAAAAAGTGAAGAGGATTCTTACAATATTGTTATTGCTGGAATAGGAGATGTGAGTGAACTTATAGAACAAGTTCGAGATAATGCATGTAATAAATCTCTGCAAGAAAAAGAATGCAAGAGAAGTGCAAAGCTGCTAGCTATAGCAGTTATGCTTTATATTATAAGTGTTATACCTGTAGTTTTATTAGGGAGCCTTGGTTTGGGGGAAATAGGTATTGTTTTAATGTTTCTGTGTATCGGTTCGGCTACAGGGCTTATTGTTTATAGGAATGCTTCAACACCAGACTATTTAAAGGCAGATGAGACTTTAATAGAAGAATTTAAAGAGTGGAAATCAAAAAAAAGAAATAAAAGTTCTTTAAAAAATGCAATAAATACAGCACTATGGCCATTAACAGTTGCAATATATCTAGTTGTTAGTATTATTTTTGGAATATGGAGTATATCTTGGCTTATTTTTATAATAGCTTATGCTATAGAAAATTTAATAGAGGCAGTATTTGAATACAAGGAGGGCAAGGAATGAAGCAGATAGCTGTTTTGAAAATAATTGCTTGGTCAATAGTAGTTGTTGTTTTAATAGGTGTGTTAGCAGCGGTTAGCATGGGAGAAGATTTAACTAATCGCATTCCGAGTTTG
>CAZTHU010000104.1:0-7119 GCA_964613575.1 uncultured Eubacteriales bacterium
GTATTTTTCATCCTTTTTTCAAGAAATTGGTCAATTTATTTTTTTAACATCCCTAGAGTAGCGGACGAACAAATGGGAGATAGAGTGGTAGAATTATTAGGAGAATTCAAAGAAAAAGGAATTGAAAGTACATATATATTGGAAACGTCAAGTTTGGTAGTGGATGAGGTAGTGGAAAAGATTGTAGAAGAAGACAGATTTTTGTGGAGGGGTTAATGTTGGAAAAGGATTTTAAGTACAGGTCTATTGCGGATGAAGATAGGAAGTTTGAAATAGTAGAGAGTATTATTTCTAAATTGCCAAAATGGTTTGACGAAAAGGGTAGAAAAGATTATCCGAAAGCTGCTAAAAGACAGCGATTAATTGTTGCTTTCAACGAGGGTGTGGCAGTTGGATTTATTGCGCTACAAGAAATAATGAGTACACTTCAAATATTTGTTCTTTTGGAATTCTTGAAAATACCATAGGAATGGAATTGGAAGGATGTTAATCAATAAGGCAGAAACATATTTGAGGGAATTGGGATTTAGATTTCTAATGGTTAAAACATTAAGCAGTTCCAGTGATTATGAGCCATATAAAAGAACCAGAACTTTTTATAAGGAGATGGGATTTTATCCGGTAGAAGAAAATAAGGAAATATGGGGTCCGGAGAATCCATATTTAACAATGATTAAGAACATATAAGAGGTGAAACAGATGGAACTACTAATTAGAGGTATGAAAAAAGAGGATAGTAAAATAATATCTGATGCTCAAAGACTATATGTTAAAAGAGGATATATTCCTGATGGGAATGGTATATGGGCGCAGGGGAATTTTATTAAGTATGGAACGAAAGTTGTCATGTATGATGATGTAGCTTTGTATTTATCGAAAAAACTTAGAGTTTAGGAGATTTGAAAATGGGTAATGAAAAAAGTCTTATACATCCAAATAAAGAATTAATGAGAGAATTAATTAAAGAACAATGGGAGAAGGATTCAATTTTTGCAGCTGTTATAAGTCCAGAAGGAAAAATAATGTCTAAAGGAAAAACAACAGTTGGGATGGATAATGATCCAACTTCTCATGCTGAGGTAAATGCTATTAGAAAAGCTTGTGAAATTATAGGAGTACATACTTTACCAAAGGGATATTGGTTATACTCTACTTTTGAACCCTGTCCGCTTTGTGCTTCAGCAATATATGGGCTAATTTTGAAGGGGTGGTTTATGCGAATAATCCAGACTATAGGGGGAAAGAAGAAAATTGGTCATTTATAAAGTGTAGAGAGGTTTTAAAGGCTGGAAGATATATTGCAGCTATCAAATTATATGAAGATTTTTTAATAGATGAGATAAAGAATTATTTTAAAGATTAATTTTAATAAAAAAAATAAAGGTGAGATAGAAAATGTTAAAAATAAATTTCGAAAAATTGTTTAATAAGTTAGAACTAGGAAATATGAGGAGTGAACCTAAAAAGGTATTTGGAGGGCTACTTCACAAGATGTATAAAATTGAAACAGATGAAGGAGTCTTTGCGGTAAAAGAGCTTAATCCCTCAATTATGAAAAGAGGTGAAGTGGTGAGCAGAAATTATATTTTTTCAGAACGGGTAACTCACATTGCAAAAGAAAATGGAGTTCCGGCTATACCTGCCATTGGTGACAAAGAATTTATTCATCACATAAACGATGAGCATTATATGATTTTTAAGTGGGTAGATGCAAAAAGTATTTTACCTGATGAAGTTAATAAACATCATTGTGTTAAAGTGGGAAAGAACTTAGCCACACTTCATAATATTGATTTTTCAAGTATATATGAAAAAGATGAAATACCTGAGGTTATAGAAGTTAATTGGAAACAATATCTTAAAGTCAAATCTGAAATATCAGAAGTATTGAAAAATGCAGTACAGAAACTTTATGAGTGGGATAGGTTAGCAAATGATTCAACTACGGCTATATATAAGAAGCAAATTATAAGTCATAGAGATATGGATTGTAAAAATGTTTTATGGGATATTGATGAAATTCCAATTATTATTGATTGGGAATCTGCTGGGTATATAAATCCACTTCAAGAGCTTGTTGATGTTGCATTTAATTGGGGTGGAATAGAAACGAATAGTTTTAATTTAGAAAACTTTAAATTTATAGTGGAAAGCTATATTAAACATGGCGGGAGGATTAAAGGTGATATTAAAGCAGTATTAAACTATGGTTACAAAGGGAAACTGGAGTGGCTTGAATACAATATTAAACGTTCTTTAGGAATTGAATGTAGTAGCGAGGAAGAAAAACGAATTGGCATAGGTGAGGTTACAAAAACAATTGATGCACTTAGCAGGTATGAAGAACTAGTTCCAGTTTGTGAGGAGATATTGAAAGAATATGCAAATTAAAAAGATTGAAGAAAATAAGAAGCAAAGGCGAGATAAGAGATGATCTGTATTTTCTCTTTATGTCGTACCCACAATATTTTTAAAATGAGCCTAATTTTTTGACGCTTACTATAAAATGCACAGTAAATATTTTTCTATGACACGGGAGAGTTTTAATGCAAGTCTTTATCTGATTATTGGATTGTATAAGATTTCTGTTTTTGTTTTTAATTTGGTTCCTTGGATTGTATTGATGATAATTGGTAGATAGATTTTAGGATCATCAAAGATTATCAAGATAAGGATGTGTATATATTGTGGTTTGTAAAAAATGTGGAAATCAATTAAAAACTGAAGGTAGTCGTTGCAAGGCTTGTTACTTCCAATTAGCGGGTGTCATAATTGCCCTTATCACCCTTTTTACCGTGACTATTTTTTTGCTTTTTAATGTTATAGCTATAATTGCCACGCTTGTTTTTTTAGTTTTAGGGGCACGTGGAAACAAAAACAATCAATTGGTAACAACAGGTATTGTTACTGTATGTGTTTCGGTATTATTGACAATATTTTATTTTCTTATTAGTTTTTTCATTCATCCATTTTATTTACTCTATACGCATATTCCACAGTGGCTATGGATTTTTATGTTAGAACATAAACTTTTCTACATTGTATTCTTTGTATTTCATGTGATTATAGTCGTTGGAATACTTTGTATTTTACGAGTTTTAGAGGGGAAATTAGTTTCAAAATCTGAAAAACATATATTTTTTTAGCAACCCACTGATATGAAAAGTGTCACATATTCGTGCAGATTTGATACAATTTTCACGAAGAGGAGAGAGTGTACTTTGAACTAAAAACACCACCCCCCCAACTCCAATCCAACCACACCTCACCTTGAAGGTAAGTGTATAATTTAAGTAGGCAAAGTTGAAAAAAAGGGATAAAAATAGGCACCTTCCCCTAAAGGAAAATGCCTATATGTACGAAGAACTCTATGAAACAACCAAGAATCATGGAGGTGTACATATGCATAGTGATTTTAGGATTTGGAAAAATGGTGGATTTATTTGAAGTGAGTGTATATTTTTATAGGCAAAATGAGTATTAATAGCGGCTATTTTTTCTAAAAAAGTTGCATGTGATGGAATTTTAGTATAGAATTTTTACAGAAGCTAAATTGCTAGGAGGAAAGGATTAGTGTTATGAAATCATTAAATATGATGTGAGTGGTTGGCGGTTCATCATAAATGTTTACAGTTAGGTGGTGTTTTATAATGAAACTATTAATTGCAATAATAAACGATCCTGAATTTTTACCCGACATTTTTGAAGAGTTTTATAAAGTTTCAATTAATGGAGCTACAGTAATTGATAGTATTGGCATGGGGCATTTTATGGCAACCCAAATTTCATTTTTCTCAAGATTTGCTGAGTTTGATAAAGAACCAGGCCATAATAATACTCTTTTTGTTGTCGTAAAGTCGGATACAGAAACGCAAAAAGCAATTAACGCGATTGAAAAAGTAATAGGGGATTTAGGAAAATCTGATTCTGGAGTGGTATTCACTTTACCTATTGATTTTTGCAAAGGGTTAAACAATGATCTGGGAGGTTAAATATTTATGAATATCTCGTTAGCTATTGGGATTATATTTTTAGCCGGTGCTTTTGGTGGACAGTTGGCGAGATATTTCCGGTTACCATCGGTAACTGGAAATATGTTAGCAGGGATACTAGTTGGACCTTATGTTTTAGGTTTAGTCGATTTAGATGTACTTGCTAAACTTTCACCAATTAATGAACTTGCTTTAGGTATTATAGCTCTTTCTATAGGAGCAGAATTACGTTGGATAAAAATGAGAAAACTAGCAAAAGATGTTATGAAGGTTTTTCTTATAGAATCATTTTTCACTTTAATGTTGGTCTTTGGATCATTATACATAATGGGGCAACCGTTTAGATATGCAATTGCTTTTGCTTTAATTAGTATCGCAACAGCACCAGGTGCTATCATAGCTTGTATAAGAGAAACTCCTATAAAAGGCGATTTTCCTAGAGTATTGTTATCAGTAGTAGCTTTAGATAATCTTCTTGCTATAACATTATTTGCTATCACCATTAGCTTTATGCAAACTATTTTAATTGCATCTGAAACTGCTAACGGTATCGCCTTTATAATGGCTTTAAGTGAGCTGGGTATTTCTTTGATGTTAGGAGCAATAGCAGGCATCTTTTTAATTATGATATCTAACTGGGCTAAAAGCGATGGCCGAATTTTAGTCTATGTTCTTGGAACTGTCCTTGTAACAGTTGGTATGTCTAATCTATGGAATACACCGGCATTGCTGTCAATAATAACTACTGGTGTGTTATATACTAATTTCTCGAAAAAACCACAAAGAATTACTAGAGCTATGTTAAATATAGAAACACCGATTTTATTGTTATTTCTTACACTAGCAGGTGCAAAGCTTAATTTAAAAATATTGCCAATAGTAGGACTAGTCGGTGTTGTGTATATTTCCGCAAGATTTTTCGCAAAATTAGTAGGCAGCCGTATAGGTACTATGTTTACTGATTTTTCAACAAATTGGAAGCACAATTTAGGAAGAGCATTAACACCTCAAGCTGGTGTAGCAATTGGACTAGCAATTATTGCTGAGCAAAAGCTTATATTTGAACCTGACACCATCATGCCGGTAATATTAGCTGCAGTAGTCATATTTGAAATTATAGGACCAATACTTGTACGTAAATCTTTGTGTGATGTTCAGCGCATTCAGTGAAGAAAATAAACAAACCATAAATAGCAGGATTTTAGATTCTATTTTTGTCAGAAATTTAGCTTCCGAATCTTCAAACTATATATTTTACAAGTATTTCAGCCATATCTGAAAAGGTGCTCAAATTCGGACAAAACTCTACCGTGTTAACGCAAAATATGGTAGAGTTTTTTAGAAGGGAGCGTTTTAATTATTGTGTTTTCAAGGGTTCGAAACTTGAGTATTAATTTTATATGCCTAATAACGAAATAGTATGATACAATTGGTTGAATGAGAATGTAATGTTTGAACCAAAATCTGCGGTTGAATATTTAAAATTATACTGAAACTTTTGATATCAAAGGAAGAATTGATAATCAATAGGTGTAATGTGTTTTATGAGCTTCAAACGCAGATTTTGGGTTTGAAAAAGGATGAAAATGTATGAGTTTTGAAAAAACAATGAAAAAAATTGTAGCACTATGTAAAAATAAGGGATTCGTATTTCCTGGCTCTGAGCTATATGATGGATTAGCCAATACATGGGATTATGGTCCTTTGGGAGTTGAATTAAAAAACAACATTAAAAGTGCTTGGTGGAATAAGTTTGACTTAGTTGTTTTTTTGCACCAGAACCGATGGAAGAGTTGATCCAACATATACAACATCACAAGTAGTAACTCCAGTGCTATTAGGTTTTTTGATAAGAGTGAAAAGTTTTAATTAACTTGACCTGCGGATTTATTTTTTAAACGAATGACGATTTTATGTAGTTATTATGACTTTATTGTGATATAATTGAGGTGTAAAAAATAATGGTGAATTAAAGATTAAAGAAGGAGTGATATTATGCCACAAATTAAACCTATTAAAGACTTAAGAAATACGACTGAGATATCAGAATTATGTCATAAAAGTGAGGAGCCTTTGTATATTACAAAAAATGGATATGGTGATTTAGTGGTAATGAGCATAGAAGCTTATGAAAATAAGATGCTTAAATTGGAGTTATATGAAAAATTGCTTAAAGCTGAGGAACAGATTGCAAAAAGCGAAGAATTATTAGATGCAGAAAACATATTTAAAGAATTGAGGAGCAAACATGGAAAAGAAAAGATATCTTCTTAAGATCACACCTGTAGCAAGAGATGATTTAGATAAGATATATAATTACATTATAAAAGATTTGTATAGTGTAATGGCTGCGGAAAATTTGTTAAATAAGATTGAGAATAGTTTTATGAGATTAAAAGATTTCCCATTTTCTTGCAATTTCGTGAATAATAAAATTTTAAAAGAAAAAGGTTATCGGAAATTAATTGTTGATAATTACATAGGGTTTTATATTGTGGACGAGATTAAAGGAGACGTTATTATTATGCGTGTATTATATGGCAGACAAAAATATCAAGATATAATTTGATGTTCAGAGGATACAGAAATTTCGGGTCGAAATCTTAAATCACATATTTTACAAGTATTTCAGCCATATCTGAAAAAGTTCTCAAATTTGGACATTGCTTTGTACATGCTGGTAATGCTGTAGAGGCAGTGATTTGTCTGATATTTATAGCATCTAATCTGTTCTAATTGTTTTATCACAGGAGAATAAAGAGGCTGTCGACTGCAAAAAATGAATCTGGATAAAAACCGCCGTCAAATTACCTGTCCACTTCAAAAATTAAATTTAGATAAAAAAACTTGAATAAATTACCATATATTTCAAATTGTGCACGTGAAAAATTCGGGAAACTGTAAATAGTCTAAAATCCTTTTAGTCGCTATTTAAGTCTAACAGGATTTGTGGCATAACAAAAAGACCTAAGTAATAGGGTTAAAAAAAGAAACCTAAGCTACTTTATCGTAATCACAATATAGACCATTTAGAATTGGCTTTGAAATTAAAACAGTATTTTCTATTTTAGTTACTTTAGGCTTTTCCTTTAAAATAGGAGTTTGGCAGCCAATGCCTTGATGGGTT
>CAZTHU010000105.1:0-7106 GCA_964613575.1 uncultured Eubacteriales bacterium
GAATTAAGAATAAAATATTTGTTAATGTTTCAAAGGCCGTCTTTAAGAGAGAAAATGAGGAATTATGCAGCTACTACGAAAACTCATGAGAATGAGTTGTACAAATATACCAGAAGGAATTATTCAGACGTGATGTTTGATATGATTATTGCTACTCAAACGTTAAAAGGTCAAATTGCCGCACATAAGAAAGAGCAAAGTCAAGATTTAACGAGAATTAATAATAATTATGTCAAAGCTGGAGAACACTTTATAAATGTTATAGAGAACAAAGATGCAAGGTTAGAGACTACAAATACAAAAAACAAAGATTTAAGTGTCGTTTTGGAAAGATAATATAGTTATAAATTTAAAGGCTAAGTATTGAAATTAGGAAATTACAATACTTAGCCTTTAAATTTATAACTTACCCAAAATGAATTGTGTGAAATGTTTATTAAAGTTGTTAGGATATTTATTTTTTTGATATTATCTTAATTTTAAAATGTATATTTATATTAAAAAATTGGAGGTTTTAAGATGAACCTAAAAAGAACGATAAAAAAAATTATAACTGGGAAAAATGCTGTTGACGGTGCGGGTGTAAAACTAGTAAGGGTTTTTGGAAATGCAGACACAAAAGATTTTGATCCTTTTTTGTTATTTGATGCTTTTGATTCAGAGGATCCTGCAGATTATGTGAAAGGCTTTCCCTGGCATCCACATAGGGGAATAGAAACGATAACTTATATCATAGAGGGAAATGTTGAGCATGGCGATAGTATAGGAAATAGCGGGACTATATTAAGTGGAGAATGCCAGTGGATGACTGCTGGATCTGGCATAATTCATCAAGAAATGCCAAAGCCGTCAAAAAGGATGCTGGGGTGTCAGTTATGGTTAAATTTAAAAGCTAAAGACAAGATGGTTTCACCAAAATACAGACAAATATTACAATCGGATATCCCAATAATTGAGGAAGATAGTGGAAACGTGCTTGTCTTATCTGGAGAATATAACCAACAAAAAGGTGCGTTAGAGTGTGATTATATACAAACTAACTATATAGATAAGGAGCTAAAGCCCGATAGAGAATGGACATATTCAACAAGGTTAGAAGACACTGTTTTTATTTACGTTGTAGATGGAAGTATTTATTTGCCAGATGATTCTAAAAGTGTATCAAAACGCAGTTTGATTTTGTTTGATAAAGGGGATGGGATAAATATATCCGCAAAAGATTATGGCGCAAGGTTTTTAATTATATCAGCAGAGCCCATAAATGAACCTATTGCATGGGGAGGTCCAATTGTAATGAATACAAAACAGGAGATAGAACTAGCATTTAAGCAACTAGAAGACAATACATTCATAAATACAAGAAGCTAATTTTCTAAACTAAAATCATAACTTAAATGGTATGAACATTTTTTGGATGTTTTAAATATGTAGTAAAGCAGTTATATCATTAGAATGTGTTTTGCAAATATTCCACCGTTTAGGCAAGGTGGAATATTTGCAAAAGGTTAAAAAATATTCAATACTTTTCTTGAGCATCTTGTTTAGTTCTATGGACAGTGCCAGCGGGATGTTCAGGTGGTGCATAAATAGAGTATAATTTAAGTGGTGTATGACCAGTATTAATTAAATTGTGCCATTTACCAGCAGGGATAAATATTGCAAAGTCATCATAGACATTTGCTTGAAAATCAACTTTATCATTACTATCTCCCATTTTAATAATCCCTTGACCTTCTTCAATGCGTATGAATTGATCGTGATCAGGGTGAACCTCTAAACCTATGTCATCTCCAACATTGATGCTCATCAAAGTAAGTTGGAGGTATTCTCCTGTCCATAATGCAAGACGAAAATTGTGATTTTGTTTAGTAGCATCTTCTATATTAACTACAAATGGTTCTGGACCATAATCCTTTAACTTAATGTAATATTTTGCTGGTTCTAGGTGGTGTGTAGGCGGCATAGGACAGTATGGATGCGGAGTATATGACGGAAGGTTTCCACAATATTGACATGGGTGTGGCTTTGGAACAAAATACATATTACTCATCCCTTTCAAGGTTTTATTATAGCATATGCGTAATAATCAAAAAGGGTTTTTATTACTCTTGAAATAAACAGAAATTTAAAAATTCCATCACAATTCCATCACAACTATCAATCATAATAGTAATATGGTTAACTATTATGAAAGTATTGAAAGGAGATCAATTTATGAAAAAAACATTGGTATTATTTATGCTATTTATTGTTTTATGTATTGGCAAAGATATACATGCAGATGGATTTTAAGAGGAATGTTAGATGGTGATTTTCATTCAACTCAAGATGTAACACTTGCACAAGTTGCAACTGTTATTGTAAGACTTCTAAGGATATGATGATACTCATTTAGATGGTATTTGGCCACAAAATTATATACATAAAGCAACAAAACTTGGACTTTTAGAAAATATTGATGCTTCAAATAATGATAGTCTTACAAGAGGACAAATAAGCGTAGTTTTAGATAGGCTTTTTGATACAAAGATGAACAATAGTGATGAGTTTTTTTCAGAACATTACGGCTTATTCGTTGAGAGGTGGTTTAAGTTAAGTAGCGATGCTAAAATAGAGATATTTATAAACGATTCAAGTCGGCTTCAAATTAGAGATGTAGTTAGGGCATTTGTAGGGTTGAATGGAGAAATAGTATACGTTAGATAATTTCATATGTGATATTAAGTTTCATGTTTTTATCACAGAATTTTCACAATCAGGGTTCATAATGTAATTAAGGGTTAAGAAAAAAACAAAAACAAAAAAGGAGATGGTATTTATGAAAAACTTAAAGAGGTATGTAGCGATTACAGCGTCGTTAGCAGTTATTACAACAGGGGGTGTTGCATTTGGAGCAGGAGCAGGAACGCCCGTAGAAATTTTATCAGAAATTACAGGAAGTACTGTGGAAGAATTAAGGGAAGAAAGACTAGATGCTGGTAATCCATACGGTGTAATAGCTGAAGGCTATGGCGTAAGAGATGACTTTAGGGCAAAAATGAATACTCTTAAAGAATTAAGAGTTGCCGCAATGGTAGAAAGTGGCAAAATAACACAAGAACAAGCAGAACTATTTTTAAACAGAGATTGTGATGATGAAAACGATGAGTTTGCAGGTAAAGAGTTAGCTATTGGATTTGGAAAAGGCCTTCATAAAGTAGAAGATGGAGAGGGGGAGCTTAATAATAAGCAAACAAAACAAATGAATGCACAAAAAGAGTTAAATGAACAAAGTCAAGCTGGTGGTCAAATGCATGGAGCAAGTAATGGTCAAAGAAAAGGCGGGAGATAGAACGAAACGCTAATGTTTATATTAAGGATGTTCAGATCTGAACATCCTTAATAATTAAAAAATCAAATTAAAGGAGTTGGGAAAATGATTTCTAAAATTTTCAAATTAAGTATTTTAGGTGTATCTCTAATAGCATTGATAACAGTAATGGTAGCATGTGGAGAGATAGATGAAACTACTTACTATGAAGAGGGTGAAATAGAGGAAAATGTTAATGATTTAAAAGTTGGTTTAGAAGAGGACGATTTAGACGATAGTGCAGAAGAAACTGATGAAGAATGCGATGATGAAGAAGAAACACCAAGATTAGGAGCAGCAGAGGTTGGTAGAAGTGGAACTATAGAGCCTTTAAAATTTACTACTGGTGAATTTGCAGGTCAGTATAACCCTAGAGATATTAGAGGTTCGTATACATTAGCAGATATTTCCTATTATTTTGATATACCCCTAGAACATTTAGCAATAGCCTATAATCTACCTGTTGATGAGGCTAAAACATTTCAAAATAAAAATTATAAGTATGTGTTTGAAGGTTTAATTGGGGATGAGAGAGAATTAGGAAATGGTTCTGTTGCTTTTTTTGTATCCCTTTATACGGGACTTCCACTAGAGCTTCATGAGCCAACATATTTATTAGAACAAGGGGCAGAGCTTTTAAAGAGTTTAGATAAACTTACCGCAGAACAACTAGAATATGTAACAAATCATACTATAACTATCGAGGATGCAGCACCAATACCACTAGATGAATTTGACCCAACAGAATATGAATATGATTATGAAGAAGAATTTGTGGTTGATGGGAGTACAACTTTCGGAGATTTACTAGATATGGGGATTACTAAGGCGCAGCTAGAAAATATTTTAGGTGGCGAAATTCCAGAACTAGACATTCGTGCTAAAGATTATTGTGTACAGGAGAACATTCCGTTTTCAGATGATTTTAAACCCTATGTTATGGATATCTTATATAGCATGCTCTAATAGAGAAAGGAGCTTATATGTCAACGTTTAAAAGATGGCGTATTCAAATTATTTTAAGCATAGTATTTGTGATTGTTACCGCAAATACTATGCTATACAATCTAAATATATCTAAAATTCCTACAGATTCATTAGCTGGCATCTGTCCAGTAAATGGTTTGAATATGATGTACATTTTATTTACTTCCTTAAATGTGGTAAGTTTTATAACTTTGGGGATTTTGCTAATGTCTTTTCTTTTTGGTTCTGTATTTTGTGGTTGGGTATGTCCATTAGGAGCATTTCAGGACTTATTGTCAAAACTTGCAGGTTGGTTAAAAATTAAAAACTATAATAAGATGATACCTAAAAAGATTGATAAAAAACTTAGGTTATTAAGATATATTGTGTTATTAATTGTACTTTTTACAATAGTTAATCGATTAATTCATTTAATGGGTGGGTTTTGTATTTATAGCTTTATTATTGGTCTATTAACAAAATCTATTGCTTATGGTGGTTTGGCGGTTTTATTAGTTATATTTTTAGCTTCACTATTTACAGTAGAAAGGCCTTTTTGTAAATATTTATGTCCTTATGGTGCTTTTTTAGGTTTTTTTAATAAGTTTAGACTATTTAAGTTGTCTCGCAAAGAATCAACCTGTATAAATTGCAAAAAGTGTGATAAAAACTGTCCTATGAATATAGAAATATCAAAGAAACTAGTGGTTTCAGACAACCAATGTATATCTTGTATGAAATGTACATCTGAAGATGGTTGCCCTGTTAAAGATACAGTAATTTTTGAAAATAGGTTAAAGGCAAATAGTAATTTGAAAAAGAAAACATTAGGAATTGTAATCCTAATTGTGGTAATTGTTTCGCTATTATTAGGCGTGGTAAATAATTTTATTTTATATGGCGGATTTGATGGGTATGATGATTCATATGAAGATAATTCATTACAAACAAACGAATCACAGTTAAGTGAAGGAAATTTAGCGAAACTACAAGATGAGCAAGATGAAAATCAAGATTTACAAAGTTATAAAGACGAAGACAATAAGATTAAAGAAGAATCAATTAGAAAACTTTACTTAGATGGTGAATATGAGGGGGTTGGTGTAGGTTATAGACCTGGTCTTCGTGTTAAGGTAAGCGTTTTTGAGGATAAAATAAAAGATGTAGAGATTTTATCTCATAGAGAAACTATGGGATATTATGAAGAATCGTTTGAATTAATTCCGTCACAAATTATAGAACGGCAATCTACTGATGTTGATTCTATATCGGGTGCAACCGATACTGTTGATGGTATAGTATCAGCTGTTGAGAATGCTTTGAGAAAGGCTAAAATTGATTAAATTCAAGTCAAATCAAAAGGGAAGGATTGTAAAATGAACAAAATTTTATCAATTATAGTTCTACTTTTATTTGTTTTTTTTGGATGTGGTGACGAAAAAGATATAAGCATGGAAGCTGAAGGTGTATCAGTTGATGATAAAATGGCAGATTTAGAAAGTGGAAGTAAAGATGAGGTTAAAGATAATGATTACGAAGGTGATCAATACATTGAAGAATCAGATGGGGGTGACAATAGCGAATTTGAAAATGATAAAGTTTTAATAGGTGAAATTTATTCAATTGAACAAAATAAGATAGGACTTAAGCTTATAGAGCAAATGGGGTTATATGCGCAAGAGGGTTCTGTAAGTCGAGAGGAAAGAGGGCAAGGACAAGGGCAAGGGCAAAATCAAATACAAGAAAGACCAGAAATTGAAGAGGGTAAAATGGGAAGGGGTAGACAAGAACGAGAAGAAGGAATTAACTCAGAAGAAAGACAAGAGAGACAAGAGAGCCAAGAAATGCTAGAAAGAAGTGGTAGTGAAATTTCATAAATACTACGGCTGGAGACTCGTGACTTTAGTCATGAGAGGAATGCCGTTACTTCAACGACACTTCTAGACTTCCTCATTTCTTATTTTAATTGACAAGTTTCACCAAATGTATCATAATTGCTATATCAGTGACACGAGGTGAAAATTGTGCAAATTACTATTACAGCTAAAATTAAAATATTGCCCACGATAGAGCAGATTGAGCTTTTAAAAAAAACTATATCTGCCTATAAAGATGCTTGCAATCATGTATCTGTAATAGTTAATGATACACATAAATTACAGCAACCGCAATTGCATAAATTAACCTATGTGAATCTACGTACTGTTTATGGTTTAAAATCTCAAATGGCACAATCTGTTATTAAAACAGTAATTGCAAGATATAAAACCAATGTTTCCAATGGTCACGAATGGGCTTTAGTTAATTTTAAACGCCCTGAATATGATTTAGTATGGAATAGGGACTATTCTATTGTCAATGGGCTATTTTCTATTAACACACTTGATGGAAGAGCTAAAATCCCTTTTGAGACAAAAGCAATGGAACAATATTTTGATGGAACCTGGTCTTTTGGTACATCTAAATTAGTAAATAAGTATAATAAATATTATTTACACATACCTATGACAAAAGACATTCCCGAACTTGATAACGAAAACGTTAATCAAGTTGTAGGTATAGATATGGGAATTAATTTTATTGCTACAACTTATGATTCTCAAGGCAAAACTCAATTCTTTAATGGTAAAACTATAAAACATAAAAGAGCTACCTATAAGAAATTACGTAAGCAATTACAACAAAGACAGACTCCTTCTTCACGTCAAAGATTGAAAGCTATTGGTCAACGAGAAAACCGTTGGATGACAGATGTTAATCATCGTATCAGTAAGGCACTCGTTAATTATTA
>CAZTHU010000106.1:0-1629 GCA_964613575.1 uncultured Eubacteriales bacterium
TCCCTAAAGTTAGGAAAGAAGGTTTAAAAGTTGGTCTATTCAGACCAATATCACTTTGGCCATTTCCAGAAAAGGAAATTTTACACTACGCAAATAAGGCTAAAGCATTCTTGTCTGTAGAATTATCCAGTGGTCAAATGATAGAAGATATAAAGCTTTATTCCGAAGGGAAAGTACCAGTTCATTTCCACGGAAGAAACGGAGGGATGATACCTTCACAAGAAGAGCTCTACGAAAAAATCAGGGAAATTTATCCCTCGATGTAAAAAAGGAGATGATAAAATGACAAAAGTATTTCAAAGACCAAAATCTTTACGTGAGAAAGTTTCACACTACTGCCCTGGATGTTCTCATGGAATAATTCATAGAATAATTGGAGAAGTATTGGATGAATTCGAAATTCAAGGTGATACAATAGGTGTCTCTCCAGTTGGATGTAGTTATAATAATTACGACTACTTTGACATTGATATGATACAAGCACCCCATGGTCGAGCGCCTGCAGTAGCTACGGGTATAAAACGTTCAAACCCTTCAAATATCGTATTTACTTATCAAGGAGACGGTGACCTAGCTGCAATAGGAACTGCAGAAATAGTTCATGCTGCAGCTAGAGGCGAAAATTTCACTGTAATATTTGTAAATAATGCAGTTTATGGTATGACTTCTGGACAAATGGCACCCACTACACTTTTAAATCAAGTTACAACAACTACTCCTTTAGGAAGAAAAGCCAAAGAACACGGATACCCCGTTAAGGCTAGCGAAATGATTGCGACAATGGAAGGTGCTAGCTTTGTAGAAAGAACATCTACACATGATGTCAAAAGCGTTCGTGATACAAAAAAAGCTATCAAAAAAGCTTTTGCGATCCAACTACAAAATAAGGGATTTTCTTTTGTAGAAGTCTTAGCAACTTGCCCAACGAATTGGGGACTAAGTCCTCTTGAATCTCAAGAAAGACTAAAAAATGAAATGCAGTCATACTATCCTATTGGAAATCTCAAAGGAAAGGACTTGGAGGTATAATTATGAATTGTTTGGAGACAATAATCGCTGGTTTCGGTGGTCAAGGAATTTTATCAGCAGGAAGAATACTTGCAACATCAGGCCTATTTGAGGGAAAACAGGTTTCTTGGTATCCATCATATGGTCCAGAAATGAGGGGTGGAACTGCAAACTGTGGAATTGTTATCTCAGACGAGAGAATTGGTTCTCCAGTAATTAACAACCCAGATGTTGCTATAGTTATGAATATAAGCAGTCTTGAAAAATTTGAAGCTACAGTAAAGCCAGGTGGCATTCTTATCGCTGACTCGAATTTAGTGCCTAGAAAACCTAACAGAGATGATATAAAAAGCTTTTATATCCCAGCTACAGAAATTGCAGACAAATTAGGAAACAGCGCATATGCAAATATTGTTCTTTTAGGAAAACTTATAAAAGAAACTAATATTGCAACAACTCACAGCTTTGAAAAATCACTCAAGGATTGCCTACCACAAAAGAAGCATCACATGATTCCAGATGAAATGAAAGCCCTAAAAATCGGCATGGAACACGAAGAAGAACTTGCAACTTTATAAGAGGAGTTAGTTATTAAGTTAAGGGTAGGATGAGTATTAGGGT
>CAZTHU010000106.1:1639-7093 GCA_964613575.1 uncultured Eubacteriales bacterium
CCCTAATACTCATCCTACCTTTAACTTACTCTATTCCACTTAACAAAACCTTAACAAACCCTTAATATGTTCATAATATTTAGGATTTATCTTTAGATTAACGAAAAATAACTACTCATAAGTTTCAAAAGTGTCACGCTATAGTGTTTTTTGTTGAAAGTTGTAAAATATAACTAAAGGTACTTATAAATTAACAGGGGTGATTATTATGTTTTTAACATTGAGTAACAGTCAACAAAAGATTCCACTTGATATTGTACCCTTTGAGAAACCTAAAACAACAGTCAATGATAAGAAAGATAATCATTTAAAGGAACAAATTTCTGCTTTTAATAATCTTGAACATCATAGATGTTTAAGTAATCATTTTTCAAAAAAATCTCCTGATAAGCTTAAGCAAGAAAACCTACATCATGTAAAACCCAGTATTGGAAACACAGTTGTTGACGAATACACAAATAGATCACTGTCTCGTAAAATACATATACTTGTACTAGTAAAAAGAATTTTGAAAATTGGGAAAAAATTAGGCATTATAGGTGACTCTGATTGTCCTATGCAACCACAAGTTCGACTTCATTCAACCATTTCTTCCTTAATATTAGATAAGCAAAATTATGAAACTTACACTCTTAATAACCAAAGTTTAAAGCAAAACTCATCGAAAATAAAAGAAGTATTATCTTCAGAAAAACTTCGAAATCTTAACTTAGTTTTCGAAACATGGAAGATACTTCCTGATGGAAACTTAGGACTCCAATTTAGTTGTGATCCTAAGCAAGATATACAAATTAAACATAATGATTTAAAAGAAAAGATTGAAAAAAAAGGAAATCTTATTAATATAGAACAAAAAAATTATATTTATAGCAGTTTAATAAATCATCCAAATGTATATGATCCCAACAACAATATGTTCACCCTTACCCGGCTACAATCTATTCGACTTGACCTTGCACTTGCTGGCGCTGAGATTAAATCTTTTATTCCTGGAACTTTTATGGTGATTGCATGGACAAAAGATGCAACTGCATTAAAAAATCATGTAAATGCTATCAAATTTTTTGAAAAAATTAATAGCTTAGCATCCAAAAATCTAGGTTTGGATTATATTCCTGATAATATCAAAGAGTTTGCTTATAAAGAGAGAACGCTACATCCAAACATGACTGTAGATTTTAAAAAGAAAGGTAACAATACAGTTAATTTATCAAAAACAAATTTAGTAACGGGGGGTTAATTTTATGCAGAATATAAAGCTTCAATTACTCGGCACAGGTACTTGTGCTTACAACAAAAATAGAATGTCTAGTTCTGTATTTGTTAAACTAGACGAGGGAAATTTTGTATTTGATTTTGGTCGTGGTGTTTCTCACAGGCTAATATTTAATCTTGGATTTGATATAAATGATATTCACACAATATGGCTATCTCATTTTCATCCAGATCATTTTTCTGACATCATTCCATTTTTCCATGCTTTATCTTATTCTAAATCTGGTTGGATTAAGAATAAAAGTTCCAAAAATTTGATACAAGTTATAGGCCCAGAAGGTTTAGAAAATTTTTGGGACAAGCTAATTGCTTTATATCCCCACCCTGATCTAATTCGTTATGAACTTTTGCCAAAGGTAAAAGTTATAGAATTAAAGAAAAACACTTTTAAATTATTTAATACAAAATTCGAACTAGCCAAACTTCCACATGCAAATAATACAGCTATAAAGTTTAGTTTAGGGAATAAAATAATCGTTTTAGGTGGAGATTCTCCATTTTCCAAAGATGAGATATCTTTTGTTTCAGGTTCTGATATTGCAGTAATAGACTCTGGGCATAAAAGTGATGCAGAAATTATTCAAACGGCAGTTCTTTCTCAGACAAATCAATTAATATTAACTCATATAGATAGGGATTTAAATATACAAGACCTAAACCAAAGAGCTACAAAAAGCAACTACAAAGGTCAAATTATTGAGGGTAAGGATCTAATGGAATTGCTATAACATATCATCTAACTTACTAAGGTAATAATAGCAAGAAAAGTCTATCAAATTAAAAGCTTGCTATTTTATATTTCTTAAGCATTTATCCAAGGTGAAAAATATTATACATATTACTCATTCAAAAAAAATTAAATTTGATTATAATCAAATTTAATTTTTTTAGATCCTTCCAGAAGATTTAAGCCACCTATATCCCATAAATACACCCAAAGCAATTGCAATAGGAACAAAAAGCTTAAATACCAACGCTATCCCAGCAATTACTATTTGCCAAATTATATACATTATAATAAATAAACAAATAATAAACAAAACATCTCTCATATTAACATTATTCACTTTTTACACTCCTACCTTTTCAAAATTGACTCAATATCCTTGACAAACTTGCAATATCTATCTACAAAGATATCCCAACCGAATTAATAAGATAATACAATTGTTCTCTATCTAAATGAGACTTTAGCTCCACACCCTTTAAGTTAACAATTCCAACTGGATAAACTGGAACATCAAAAACTGAATAAAGATAATTTGTAATTCCTAAAAGTTGCGAGCCCCCTCCAATAACGTATATTCTGGAAATTTTAGATCCGTAACACCTTTCTACATAAAATTCAAAACATTTAACTATTTGCTTTACAAGCTTCTCAACGAATTCCTTTATGCAATAATACGCACTTGTATGTTCATTAGTAGACAGACTACTTGGCGGCACTAAACCATACATCTTCTTTAGCTGCTCAGCCTTCTCTACTGGTATCTGCATTGTTTTTGCTATAAAATCATCAATATTACTACTTCCAGCCAAAATTATTTTGTTAAACTCTAAAACCCTATCTTTCAAAAAATTCACAATAGTAGTCTCTGAACCAAAGTCCAAAACAGCAAAAGTATCACTTTCTTCAACATAATCGGAATAACTAGAATCTATAGATTTTATCTCTATATCCCTATTGAAAAACTTTGCTGTACTATTTGCTGGTATATCAACAGCAAGTGGATTTAACCCTAACCCATTCAAAACCTCAACATATGTTTTTAAAATTTCCAAAGGAACTGCTGTTACAAAAACCTTATATTTTTCCTGACCATTCTCATTTATAATTTGCAAAATTTTATAATCTATTCTATAATCATCAGGGTTTACAGGTAAATACTGAGGAATGCTATTTTGTACAGTATCATCATAATTTTCACCCTCAACCTTTTCCATCATATAGATTCTGGTAATTATGTTGGTTCCAGACATAATTATCTTAGCATTCTTTGACTTCATGCTCCTTTCATTCATAACAGATTTTATTTCTCCCACTACTTTAGAGCTGTTGTAAATTGCTCCATTTTTTATCACACCTTGAGGTGTTGATGCTATTCCATAGTTTTCAATACAAATATCATTTTTCTTTCTAACATCTACTTCTACAACCTTAATATTCCTATATCCAATATCGATACATATAACCGTATTTTTTTTGAAAATATTTAAAAACCCCATAATCTATATCCCCTCTTTTAAAAAGTTTTTAATACCTAAGCATTCCCTCATGTATATGATGTATCGGTTAAAAATGCGTTAAAGTTAACACATGTTTTACAAAAATTTATTTTATCTTCTACGTCCTCATAAGGTTCTAATATAGTATTGTAATCAGTTATATTAAACCTACTGTATTTATTTTTTAAAAAGTCCATCTCCGACTTGATCTTTTCTTCATCTATATTTTGATTCTCAATAATTAAGCTATTACAACTGTCTAAATACTTATATCTATATAACACATTTTTTATCTTATTGACCTGTTTGTAAATAGGGGACCTTGAAAGTTTATCAGCTTTTTTCTTGTAAACTTCTGCTTTTATTTCACGTTCTTCCTTTGGCATTTCCATCAAGCTCTTTAGCTTTGACAATCTTTTATTTATAATCGGCTCATAGTTTAAGGTCTGTACATCTGATCCACTTATGCTTTGATTACTTATAAGTAACATTTCAATAAACGGAGCTATAAATTCATCAAATTTTTGAATTGTTTTAACATAGTTATCTGGATTATACTTATATACATAATCATCGTCAACGCTTAAATCTAATATCATAGTTTTTGAATACACTGTATCAATATTTCTATAAATAGCATTTAGTAGGCTTACATCATCTATATTTCTTAAAGAAATATTATTTTTCTTCAGATGAGTTATCAACTCTTCATCAACCGTCTTCCCCATTTTTTTTAACGCTAAGTAATGTATCATCAATTGCATCCTGTAATCACTTGTATCCGATAGATTTTGCATTATATTTCTTATTTCGTCGGGAATTTCAAGAAAATACTTATCATTAGATTTATCTTTTAATACATCACTTACACTTAATCCTTTTTTTTCTTCAAAATTTTCCTCATTTACATTTTCAGCTGTCATGCTCCTATACTTATTTATAAGTTTTCTCGTATTCTTTAATATCTTAGCTAGATTTGGCGGTAATTTATTTGTAGCTTTTAACATCGCTTTTCTTAAAGTTATATTTTCTGGATTATTTTTTAATAAAATTTCAAATACATTAAACTGCGTCTTTTTAGATGCAATATTTAATGGATTCTTTTTATTTACATCTTCAGCTTCAAGGTCAGCTCCTTGATCTAAGAGCGTCAAAACAATTTTTGTACTTCTTCCATATTCAGCCGCCTTATGTAATGGAGTTTCTTTTACATCATTGATTGCATTTACATCCACTCGACATTCCACAAGATAATTAACTATTGGCTCATATCCATTTAAGCACGCTATATGAAGTAAGGTATTAGCATACTTATCCCTAACAGAAACAGGAACACCACTTTTCAGCAATGTTTTAACTATATTAATGTGACCGTTTTTAACTGCTGTTATCAATGCATTCTTACAAATTATAGAATCTTTATCAAATTTACTATATCTTTTCATTACCATTTTGAAAATCCTAAAATTCCCATATCTTGCAGCTGCATATAAAATTTCTTCATTATTCCCATCTGATATATCTAAAGTAGCTCCCTTTTCTATGAGTAATTTAAAGACTTGAACATTACCATGAATTACACACATTAACAAAGGAAAATGTCCTTTATTATCAGTATGATTCAGATCTATTTTAGAATTTACAAGATATTCAGTAGTTTTTGTGTGGTTTTTTTCAATAGCCAACAAAAGTGCATTTTTTCCTTCTTTATTCACAATATTAATATCAATACCCATATCTATTAAAATTTTAATCAAATCTATATTTCCATTTTTCGCCGAAATCAAAAAAGCATCATTACCAAACTTATTCTTAGAAAAAACATCAGCTCCTAAAGATATCAAGAAATCACATACACTTTTATTTCCATTTCTAGCAGCAGCCATAATAGGTGTATCGCCATTTTTGGTTTTCACATTTATGTCTGCACCATTAGATACTAAAAGTTTTGCT
>CAZTHU010000107.1:0-7061 GCA_964613575.1 uncultured Eubacteriales bacterium
TGGTAAAAGAGATTGAAGAAAATGCAAACATAGAGTCTAAAGATGACGCAAATAGCTTTATTTATGAGGTTATAAGTCAGGAAAATATTTCTTTTGTAAACTGTATTTTAAATAATATCAAAAGTGCGAATGAGTCTTTAGTAGGTTTAGATTCAGATAATGCGGATGATTTGAGTAAGGTAATGAAATTTGTGCATAGTGCGAAGGGGATGGCTTCTTTTATAGACCTTTTGTCTGTATTTAATGTTTTAACTAAGGTTGAGGAGATTTTAGATTATGTATTAAGAAATGATTTGGGGTTAATGGCTGATTTTAAGGAATTATTTAAAAGAGCATTTGAAATAGTAGATAAAGTTTGTGGGAATGTTATGAATAAGACGGATGAAGATTTTTCCCAGAGTTTAATTTCTGTATTAAATGAACTTAAGGCTATTAAACTAGGTGAAAGTGACGTAAAACCTGAAGAAGGGCTAGTTCAGGAAGAAGACTTGAAAGATTTGACTCAAGAAATAGAGCCTTCAAAGGTTGAGTTTGTTAAAGATTTGTCTGAAAATCAAGAAGTTGTTAATCTAAAAAAGAGTGAAAAAAGTGATGATCTGTTGCAAGCGTCCAATATGGAAGAATCACAAAAAAAGATTGAGGATTCTAAGGGTAAGGTAGTATCAAAAACTGATATAAACACAAATGTTAATGAGGATACTTTTATGAAGGTGTCTTCTGAGAAAATAAACGGACTAGTTGATCTTATGGGTGAGCTTATGATACTTCATTCTCAGCATAAACAAGAGGTTATGGAAGTTGCAGGCGGAAAAAGTAAAATAATAAATAACATGTTTAGATTAGAGCGAATTACAAAGCAACTTCATGACACATCTATGTCTTTGAGAATGCAACCATTAAAGAGTATTTTTCAAAGATTAAGACGAGTGGTTAGAGATACCTCTATAGAGCTTGAAAAACAGGTTGAGGTGGTAATTAAAGGTGAGAATACAGAGATTGATAGGTCTATTGCAGAGAGGATTTTTGAGCCTCTCATGCATCTTGTGAGAAACGCTATAGCTCACGGCATAGAGGATGAGAAAGAAAGAAAGAATTCAAAAAAGAGTGGCAGTGGTACACTTTCTATTAGTGCTTTTAATAAGGTTGGAAATCTATATATTGAGATTAAAGATGATGGTAGAGGGCTAGATAGAGAAAAACTACTTGAAAAAGCTATAAAAAATGGTGTTGCAAGAAGTGATGAAAATTATACGGATGAGGAAGTGTATAAGTTTATTTTTGCCGCTGGATTCTCTACACAAGAAGAGATTGATAACATTTCAGGTAGGGGAGTTGGATTAAATGTTGTGGAGGAGGAGGTTTTAAAGCTAAGAGGAAGAGTTGACGTGGAAAGTGTTTTACAAGAAGGGTGTAAATTTACTATAAAACTTCCTATAAATAATGCGACAATGACAGGAACTGTGATAAATATTCAGGATGAAAAGTATATTTTGCCAACGATGAATGTAAGGGAGGTTTTTAAACCAAAAGAAGACCAATGGGTAAGCGTTCGTGGTAAGATGAATATGTTAAGGGTTAGAAATGAGACTGTGAGTCTTGTAGATCTAAATAGTACCTTAGGGTTAAATCTTAAAGAAGCTGATGTTCAAGATAGTATGGTGGTTATTCTAGAGATGGACAAGAGGCTATTGGCGATGCCTGTTAGTCAGATTTTGGGTAAGCAAGAGATTGTTGTTAAACCATTGAGTGATGAATTCAAAAAGATTGAGTACTCTGAAGGGGTTACCATTCTTGGCGATGGTAGAATTTCGCTTATCTTAGATATTAATTATTTATTTAAGGAGGTGAGGGTTTGATGAGAATATTAGTTGTAGATGATGATGCTATAAGCCGAAGGGTTTTAACCCAAATTGTAAGCGTATATGGATCTTATGATGTAGCGGTTGACGGTAGAGAGGCGATAGAGATATTTAAGTTATCATCTGATGAGAATGATCGATATGATCTGATACTTCTTGATATTACTATGCCAGAGCTTGGTGGTCAGGATACACTAAAAGAAATACGAAATATTGAAGATACTTTTGGTATTGAAGGTTTGAAACGCACTAAAATAATTATGACAACAGCAAGTGATGATTTTAAGAACATTAGCACTGCCTTTAATGAACAGTGTGATGCATATCTTGTAAAGCCAGTTTCTAAGTCAAAATTAGACGAATCTCTTAAAAGATTAAAACTTATATAGACGGGGTAGACATAGGAATAGTTCCTATGTCTACTTAGTTGGTATGTTTATCTGATTCCTATCAGCGCTAATACTCCCACTGCTACAGGCGGAGAGGCACTTTAATACAGCAAAACTAAATCTTATGTTCACTAGAAAAAACCTTTTCTAGTAACTCTTTGTGAGTTACTCTGAAAGTTGTCTTGACTATCCCTTACTAACTTGGGAAAATTGACCACACTGACCAATAATCCACTTTTTTAGAAAGGTTGTGATTTTAGTGAAAAAAATACTATGCATTGTAATTGCGATGCTTTTAATTTATACTATTGGCTTTTTTTCTAATTTAAGTGAGATAGAAAGTGCTAGGAAAGCGATGGCTGGTAGAAGTGTAAGTGTGTTTGATGGAATAGAATCTTATTATCATCAAAATAGTGGATCTTTGTGGTTGAAAGTAGTTGGTGTTAAAGATTATAGAATTTTTGAACTAGATGAGCCAGATAGAATTGTTCTAGATATTGATAATATGGTGGGAAGTCAGACGATGGAGAGCAAAGAGGTTGTTCCACCTTTTGTTAACATTATAAGATATGCGCAAATTGATAAACAAACTGCAAAAGATGGAAATCTTAACCCAAATACTTTTAGGATTGTTTTAGATGTAATTGATGATGTGAAATTTGAACTAAGTTTAGAGAATGAGGATTTGATAATTAAGGTTTTCCAAGAGGTTGATTCTAAACTAGATTTTCCAAAAGAAAGTTTAGAAGAGGGTGCTCAAAACACTAAAATAGATAGATTAGGAAGTTTTGAAACAAATGAAAAAGGGAGTGAACAAGTTGTTGAAAAAAACGCTATAGAAAAAAAAGGAGTGCATGAAAAAACGGAGTATGAGAAAAAACCAGAGGCTGATGATACCGAAAATAATAATGTAGAAGAAGATGAAAAAAATGATGAAGAAATAGAAAAAGAAATTGTTAAAGGCTTTTCAGAAAATAAGTTGGAAAAACCTATAAAGAAAGAGTTGGGGAATCTAAAGTACGTAAACGAGGGAGATCGAAAAGCCTTGATAGTAGAAGGTGGTTTACTAACTTTAGGCACTAGAAATATTGCAAAAAGATATACATCAAAGCATAATGAAGATGGGAAAATATACACTATTAGTTTTTCTAATGTTTTAGTTAGTCTAAAGGAAGGCGTTTTGGAGATAAATGATGGCACCATAAATTCTATTGAGGTTATTAAAGACAGTGAACAAACGAGTATAGTAATAAATGCAACTGAAAAATTTAATTATCATGTTCTTTCAAGAAATAAGGTTGAAAATACAGCAATAACAATATTGCCCAAAGTTAAACCAGAACAAAGGGTTGTGGTTATAGATCCTGGGCATGGAGGGGTGGATCCAGGCGCAGTTTATCAAGGTATAACAGAAAAGGAGTTATGTCTTGATATTGCGATTTTTTTAAATGATTTATTGAAAGAAGAAGGAGTACAAACGTATATGTTAAGGGAAGAAGATAGTTACTTGTCAACTTACGAGAGGGCGTATTTAGCAAATGCTTTAGATGCCAAATTGTTTTTAAGTATCCACAATAATGCGGCGCTATCTAATGTTGCAAGGGGAAGTGAGACGCTTTATTTTGGGCCTGATCATACTGCGTTTAATGGTAAGGATTTTGCAAAAATTCTACAATTAAATATGATTGAAATGCTTGGGACAGTAGATAGAGGTATTATAAGTAGGCCAGAACTTGTTGTTTTGAGGCAAACTAAAATGCCTGCGGCATTAGTTGAAATAGGATTTATGACTAATCCTGATGATATGAAAAGGTTAAGGTCTGACGATTTTAAGCTAAAGTCTGCTCAGTCTCTTAAAAAAAGTATTTTGGAGGCTATAGAAGCTTTAGAGTCTTGAAATATGGCTATCTTTTTTGTCTTTCATCTCTATTGTATATTTTTTCCCTTAAAATATCAAAAAAATTGTCAGAGTTTAGTTTGAGTATATTTACAAACAACTCTGATTTTTTTATATAAATAGTATCTTCTTTAGTTATTTCAATGGTGTTTTTACCATCAGTTGTTAATATACCACCTGTCTTAAAGTCTTTATGCAAAGAAATCTTTATTGTTCTATCAGATGAAAACACACATGTCCTTGAATGTAGGTTATGTGGGCAAATAGGGGTTAGAATCATCATTTCAACATCTGGTTCAATAAGGGGACCACCAGCTGATAAAGAATACGCTGTAGAACCTGTTGGAGTGGCTATTATAATACCATCTCCTGGCATGTATTCTAGGGGGGTTTCGTTTACATAGGTGTTTAGATGAATCATTTTTCTTCGAGAACTAGAGGTAACTACTGCGTCATTTAGGGCAAGGTCGGTTGCTCTTACCTCATTGCCTCTGATAACTTTTATGTCAAGAACCATGCGTTTTTGTATGAAAAAATCTTCGTTAATTATTTTATCTATATAAAAAGGCATATTATCCCCGTCTATATCTGCCAAAAAGCCTAGGTTTCCTAAGTTTATTCCTACAATTGGTGTTTGATATACAAAAATTTTTCTTGCAAGCTTTAAAAATGAACCATCACCGCCTAGTGATATTAAAAGATCGCTTTTAGATACAACGTCTTTGAAGGTGTTTTGCAATTTAATATTTTTATTGCCATGCTTTATGCAATCTAAATTTTCTTGTTGAATGATTGCGTTGCAGTTTTTGCTTGTTAATACATCTATAAGTTTGTTTGTGTAGAGTAAATCTTTATCTTTATTTTTATTTGGTATAATACCAAAATTTCTCATAAGCATCTCTCCTAACAAGTTTTTAAGCTAGCCCTTATATATTATATAAAAAAATGAAAAAAATAACAAATATATTTTTTAAAGATTTGTATAAGAGTTGTTCATTAAGCAAATTATATTTAGTAAATAATCAAAAAGGTATGAATTCATGGATAAAAAAATAAATGGTTACTTGTTAAAAGAAAACTTAAGAGTTCTAAAGTTTTTGGTGTTTAGTTTTTTAATACTTTTATTTTTTGGTTTAGTAAGTGCGTTTTTTTATTATAGCTATGGCGCTTCTTTAGAGATTACTATGATAGATAATCAAGTTATGAGCTTTAATACAGGAAGATTTTTGAAGGCAGATTTAAAACTAGATAATAAAGATAATGTAGAGGTTTTAAACGGTGATAAATCTGTTGAAATAAGACCTTTGAATACTGGAGCTACAAATGGCAAACTAATGCTATTTAATCGCATTAGACTAAAGAATTTAACTGTTAATGTTGTAGAGGAGAAGAAGGTTTATGTAATGGGAAATGCTGTGGGAATAAGGCTTGATGTTGATGGTGTATTAGTAGAGTCGGTATCGAGTGTGGAGGATGCAAAAGGCAAATTACACTATCCATCTAAAGGTGCAGGGTTAGAAAACGGTGATTTTTTGGTAAGTGCAAATGGAGTTCATATAGATGGTGTTGAAACCTTTTTGGAAATAGTGAAGAATTCAAATGAGGTTTTAATAGATTTCAAGAGAGATTCTAAGCTTTATTCTACAAAGATAACTCCAATCTTAAGTAAAAATGACGAGAAAAAAATTGGTCTTTGGGTTAAGGATGTTGTAAATGGCATTGGAACTATAACCTATTGTACTATTGAAGATGATGCAAGGTTTGGGTCTCTAGGACATGGCATACAAAACAATCAAGAACAGGAGTTTTTGCCTATATTGGGCGGAGAGATCTTTTATACACAGATTGCCTCTGTAAAAAGAGGGATATCGGGAGAACCAGGTGAACTTCAAGGTGATTTATTAGTTGAGTATAAAGAACTTGGTAGAATTGATAGAAATTGCGAGGTTGGAATTTTTGGAAGTATTGAAGATTTATTAATAGAAGAAAAGAAACCTGAAATGTATCAGGTAGGCTATGAGCAACACATTAATGAGGGGAATGCATATATTTTATCAAATATTGAGGCAGATGGAGTCAATAAGTATGATGTTAAGATTAAAAGAATTACAAATAGACCGTTTGTTAGTCCTAAAGGTATAATAATTAAGATTACTGATGAAGAGCTTTTAGAAAAGACAGGCGGAATAGTTCAAGGTATGTCTGGAAGTCCAATTATTCAGGATGGGAGGATAGTTGGAGCTGTTACACATGTTTTAGTTAATCAGCCAGATATGGGTTATGGTGTTCTTATTGAGGAGATGCTAAGAGCAGGTAGTTGATTTCTTTGGATAATTTAAAGGGTTTATTTATTATTTGTAGAATATTATAAATAGAATAGTTATATAGAAAAACAAAAAATTTCTAAAAGGGAAGAGAGGTAAGTTTTTATGAAATATAATGAGCTTAAGCCTAAAGAAATATATAAGGATTTTAGTCCCAAGAATCTTGGTTTTGAAGATACTTCTCAATTAGAACCACTTGACGATATAATTGGCCAAGATAGAGCAGTAAAGGCTATGAATTTTGGCCTTCAAATTGATACTCGAGGATATAATATTTATATGTCTGGCCTTACAGGGACAGGAAAAACAGGGTATGCTTTGAGCTTTATTAAAAAAATTGCAAAAGATGCAAAAACACCAGATGATTGGTGCTATGCATATAATTTTGATAAGTCTAATAACCCTATAGCAATTAGTTTGAATGCGGGTCAGGGTAAGGTTTTCAAAAAGGATATGGAAGATTTTTGTAAACTCATACAAAACGAGATCCCTAAAGCGTTTGATTCAGAAGATTATGAGCGTGAGAGGGCTAGAATAATTAAAATATACCAGGACAAAAGGAATAAACTCTTAGATGTATTAAGTAAGGATG
>CAZTHU010000108.1:0-7005 GCA_964613575.1 uncultured Eubacteriales bacterium
CTAGTTTTTTCTTGCAAATCTTTTACCTCTGCCGCTGTAACAAGCCCTAAATGTCTACTTTCTAGCGATATAGAGGCTTCTTTTGGCATAAATCCTAACAAATCTATCGAAAGGTGTTCTTTAATCATTTGCTTATATAATTCATACATACGCTTTGATACTTTGTTTAAAACAACACCAATAATCCTATTTGGAAAAAGCTCAAGATATCCTTTTATTGTAGCAACTACAGATAACGCTACACCTGTGCAATCAACAACCAATATAACAGGTATTTGCATTTTATTTGATATATCGCAAGATGAGTATAACGGAGTATTTCCTCCAATTCCGTCATAAAACCCCATAACCCCTTCTATTATTGATATATCTGAACCCTCACTATTTTTAACGAAAAGATATTTTGATGATTTCTCATCACACAAAAACAAATCAATGTTACGAGACTTCGTTCCTATAATTTCAGTATGAAACATTGGATCAATATAATCAGGTCCACATTTAAATGAAACTACATTTTCTCCTTTAATTTGTAGAGCTTTAAGTAAAGCACAAGTAACAGTAGTTTTTCCGCAACCACTATTAGTTCCAGCAATCATTATTCTGTTAATACTTTTTCTTTCCATTTTTCAATTGCTCCTTTTCTTCTTTTGAAAAACATAATCCATCCACTTGCAGGCATCTCCCTCGGTAAAAAAAGAAGGGGTATTGACTACGAGGAGGTTGAACAAATAATATACACAGGATTATTTGCGGTCATCATATTATAATTTCCAACAGTTTTATTCCTTGCAGTATTCAAACATAAAACAGAAGGTTTAATAGCTAAGTCTTCAAAAACACTCATGGACAAGCTTAAAGTTTCAAGGGTTATAGCATTTAAAACCACTGTGACATTAGGATTTTGTTTATACAAAAACTCTACAATTTCTCGTAAATTGCCACCACTTCCTCCAATAAAAACCTTGCTTGGAATAGGAAGCTTTTTAATTTCGTTGGTTGCTTCGCCCAAAACAGAAATAACATTTAATGCACAAAAATTAAATATATTTTCGTTTAAAACTGTATAGGCATTAGGGTTTTGTTCAATTGCATATACTGTTCCTTTATAAGCTTTTCTAGACATTGCTATAGCTACCGAACCACTTCCTGCACCTATATCAAAAACAATATCTGTTGGACTTATATCAAGCATGCTTGTACAAGTCCAACGAACCTCCTGCTTTGTCATAGGCGTCTTATTTCTTGAAAAGTCTTTATCAAACAAAGTTTTTTCTTTATCTTTGTAGTTCATATTTTCAAAAAGCAAAACAGTTAAACTATCAAAATTATATTGCAATAGCTCCTTAATATTTCCACTTACTATTTTTTCAGTAGGCATCGACAAGTTTTCTCCTGCTGTAACTGTTATACCAGTAACACCATTTTCATGTAATTGTTGAAGAATTGTTGATGCATTGTTTTTTCCACCCGTTAAGACAAAAGTATATCTATTATACGCGATATCCCCTAAAATATTTATTTGTCTTCCATGCAAGCTAACAATATTTATATCTTCATAACTAATACCTAACTTGCCACAAAAATACTGCAAACTGCTTATCCCACATAAACTATATACATTATATTTACATCCTATTTTGTTTATTAAGGTTTTAGCTATGCTAAAAAACCCAATATCTCCAGAGACTAAAATACAAATAGTTTTTGCAAAGGAATTTTCCACTTTGTTAACAATCTCATCACAAGAACATTTCTTAATATCTTGTCTAATGCTTGTAAAAAGATCAAAAAACCTATCAAATGCATAAACTTCTTGAGAGTTAATAATTGCCTCTCTAGCTTTTGGCGTTAAGTGCATTATATCTCCAGGTCCACTTCCAATAATAAAAACTTCTTTTTCTAGATTACTTTTTATATGTTCTTTCATAAAGTTTCTCTTACTCTATCAGAAAGTATTTCAACTAACCTCTCGTCATACCCAAGTGTCTTACCTAATGATATTTTCATATTAAGATTTTCTTTTAAATAATCATCAATTTCTTTTGGGATATCTTCTCTAATATGAACTCCCTCAAACAAAAAATATGGTATAACCTTAATTTCATTTATTCCTTGGTCTTTAAGATTATCAAGCCCAACTTTGAGTGTAGTTTCGCTAAATTGTAAGAATGCTGTTTCCACAATACAATCACTAAGTTTTTCTTTTAAATCACCCACTATTTTATACAATGTGCTTTCAGTTGCCTTTTCTCTACTACCATGTGCTAATATTAATATTCCTTTCATACTACCATCTCCTTTATTTTTTGTATATCCATCTAAGGATGTAATTCTTAAAGCTTGGCTTTAAAAAATTAAATTGTAAGTTTCACTCGCCTTATTTATTGTTCTCATTTTCTAACTTCCTAATTGTTTCAATCATACTATCTATTGTAGCCTCTTTTGCAACATAATGATTTATGCCGTATTTTTCAGCAAGCTTTGCAGTTTGACTGCCTATACAAATACCGATAATATTATTTAGCTCAGATTCTTGTCCTGTCTTTACAAAACCCTCAACTGTTGAAGCGCTTGTAAATGTAACGTATAAATCTGGGTTTTCATTTATTATTGATTTGATTTTTTGTGATTGAAGGTTAGTGTAATTAGTTACGTATATGGGTACATCTTCATATTGTCTGCCATTTTTTTTGAGAATATCTAAAATTTCGTTGTTTCCATCTCTTGCTCGGGTTATTAAAATTTTCTCATTCTCTCCTGTAAGCTTACACAACCCTTCTGCCAAGTTTGTTCCCGCATAAACATCAGGTACATAGTCAGCTATAATACCATAATCACTAAGTGTTTGAGCAGTTTGCTTGCCTACTGCAGCAATTTTTATATCACTTAACAGCCTAGCATCTTTCTTTTGATTTTTCATATAATCAAAAAATATGCTCACACCATTTTTGCTTGTAAAAACAAGCCAATTATAATCAGAAATTTTTTCTAACACACTTTTTAACAAACTGTTTGGACTTATTTGGTTTATCTCTACACATGGATAATCTATAACATTTGCCCCTAATTCTTTTAATTTTAAGCTTAAAGTTCCTCCAGATGCCTTTGGTCTAGTTACTATTATGTTTGTCCCAGAAAGCTCTCTATTAGAAAACCAATCAAGCTTTTGACTAAATCGACAAACCTCTCCCACAACAACAATAGAAGGTGCCTTAATTTTCTTGTTTTGAGCTTTATCAAATAAGTTTTCAATAGTACCCACCACTTTACGTTGATAAGGGGTTGTTCCATTTTCAATAATGCTAGCTGGCATGTTTTTATCCATACCTGCATTTAATAAGCCATCTAGAATCTGTTTTAAAGAAGAAACACTCATCAAAAAAACTAAGGTTCCCCCTATTGATGCGAGTAAATTAAAATCTAACTCTAGCTGTCCATTATTCTTTTTGTTGCCAGTTATAACATGAACACTACTTGAAAAATCTCTATGTGTTACAGGTATTCCTGCATACGCTGGAACTGAAATAGCTGTTGTAATTCCTGGAACTACTTCAAAAGGGACATCGTTTTCACGTAGCAACTCAAGTTCTTCTGCACCACGACCAAATACAAAAGGATCTCCACCTTTTACCCTTACCACCAACTTACCTTCCAAGGCATGATTTAATAATATAGTATTAATTTCATTTTGCGGCACAAGATGTTTTTTAGGTTCTTTTCCTACATTTATTTTTTTTGACTCAAATGATGCAAGCTGAAGAATTTCATCCGAAACCAAACGATCATAAACAACTACATCTGCCCTTTTTATATACTCCATCCCTTTTAATGTTAAAAGACCTATATCTCCAGGTCCAGCTCCAACCAGAGCCACAAATCCTTTTATCATAAAGCATCACCCTTTTTTTTTAGACTATTTGCAAGTTCTATACCAATTTGAACTGCCTGCGAACTATGACCATAACGCTTTCCCCTTAATACTACGTTTTTTCCCTCATCTACATAAAGACCATTTAATACTAAAACATCGTTTTCCAAATAAGCATGGGCTGCAATTGGACAAGAACAACCTCCATCTAAAGCCGTTACAAAAGCTCTTTCTGCTTCAGAGAGTACGTAAGATGTAGCATTATGAAAGTTTTTTAGATAACCCGTATCTTCACCTTTTCTTGCTTGCACCGCAAGTATCCCTTGCCCTGCTGGAGGTATTATTTCATTAACTGGAAAATAACTACTTACCCGTTTTTCAATGCCAAGACGCTTTAACCCCGCATATGCTACTACAATTGAGCTATATTCGCCATCATCAAGTTTTTTTAGCCTCGTTATAACATTTCCTCTTAACGGGGCTATGTTTTCAAACCCTAATTGTTTTAACTGAACACTTCTTCTTTTACTGCAAGTTCCTAATGGTTTTTCACTGTTTTTTTTACCCTTAGGTAAAATCAAAACATCCCTCTCATCTTCTCTTTTTGATAACGCCACCACAGGTAAATCTTTATTAACCTCCATTGGAATATCTTTATAACTATGTACTGTAATATCAACTTTTTTGTCTATTAGCGCCTCTTCAAGTTCTTTTAAAAATAAGCCCTTGCCTCCTATTTTATCAAGTGTTTTATCTAATATCTTATCTCCCTTTGTTTTCATTGTTATAAGTTCAATTTTTATACTTGGGTCATATCGCTTAATTTCATCAATAACAATTTTAGTTTGAGCCAAAGCAAGCCTACTATCTCTACTTCCTACCCTTACCGTCTTAATTTTAATCACCTCCCATTTTTTAAGCATTCCCTAATAAAATCAGCTTTTTCTTTTAATATCCTATGATTTTTCCCCTGCCTTGAAATCAGACCACCTATTATTTGATCATCTTCAAATATGGAAGGAAAATAAAAATCACACTGTTCCTTTTTATCTACCACATTAACAAAAACACCACTTTCTTTTGCATCTAAAAAAATTTTTTCATTTACTTCCCTACTATTCGTTGCAGCAATAACCATAAACGCTCCCTTTAAGTCATTTGACTTATAATTTCTCTTAATTATTTTAAGTTTATTTTCATTATGCATTTCATCAAGCTCTTGGCTAAATTTCGGTGCTACTACTGTTAAACAAACCCCAAATTTTATCAACATCTTTATTCTTCTTGTTGCTATATTTCCTCCACCTACAACAATAATTTTTTTCTTCTCCAAGTTAAAGAACATTGGGAAATGCGAAAAAGAATTTTCTATTAAGCCCAACTCCTTTTCAAAAAAACTCTGAGCATCTAGCAAACTAATACCCTCTTCCTTATATGGCCTACCAATTAAAACCACTTTAATTCCTAACTTATTTGCTGCCAAAAGTTTTTCTTCAAGCCCTCCACTTCTGCCACTTTCTTTTGTTACAATAAACTTAGCATTAACTTGTTCCATCATTGCCTCATTTACTTTTTGGCTAAATGGTCCTTGCATACATATTAAATTAGTTGCACTAAAACCTAGATTTAAGCATGCATTTAGAGCATCAACTGTAGGAAGCACCCTCAAATATATTCTATTTTTAAAATCTTCTAACGTTGTATATGGTATCAATTCCTTACTTCCAGTTGTTACTAAAATATTTCCTGAGGTGTCTTTCAAATACTTACATGCACTGTCTATATCTATAAACTCGATTACATTTTCGTATTCAAGATTTGGCCTAACAATTCTCAAAATCTTTTTGTTCTTTTCTATACATGAGAGTTTTATATTATCTGAAATAACCCTTGCATAAGGATGGGTTGCATCCACAATAAAATCATAGTCATCAATTAATCGTGAAATTTCTTCAACCGATAACCTCCCTGTTATAACTTTTAAACAAGATATTTCAGGCATAACTTCACTAGCGTATTTAGTAGCAACAATTGCCGTAACATCAACATTTTTTTTAGCTAAAAATTCACACAACACTCTGCCTTCATTTGTTCCTGCAAAAACAATAATTCGTTTCAATTAAAACTACCTTCCTTCCAAACTATATCCCCTTGGTGTTACAAGTTTATCATTTATTAGTTTTGTAAAAGCATTTCCTATTATTACTGTGGTAAACATGTCTACGCTTTCGTCTTTAAGCTCACCAAGGGTCAAAATCTTATATCCTTGATCTTTTCGCCCTATATTTATCACATAACCACACATTGTATTCTCACTAATATTTTCTAAAATAATTTCACAGGCCATTTTAAAAAAATGTGCTCTTTTCTTACTTGATGGATTATATAAAGCTATAACAAACCCAGCTTTTGATGCAAGATCAAGGCGCTTTACTATTTTGTCCCATGGTGTAAGTAAATTGCTTAATGAAATAACAGCAAAGTCATTACTAAGAGGTGCGCCTAAAACTGCTGCAGCTGAATTAACTGCAGTAATTCCTGCAATTACTTGTATTTCTTCATTTATTCCTAATTCCTCACACACCTCATACATCAAAGATGCCATTCCATAAATTCCTGCATCCCCACTAGATACAATAGCTACATCTTTGTTGCCTTTAGATTCACACGCAATCAGCTTACACCTTTCTACTTCCTGCATCATGGGTGTTGCTATAGTTTTTTTATCCTTTATCAAATCTTTTATCATTTCTATGTACAATGTATACCCTGCAACAACCTCACTTTTTTCTAACGCTTCAATTGCCATAGGTGTTATCTGTTGTTCTTCCCCAGGACCCAACCCTATAACGTAAATCATCGATTCTATCACTCCTTATATACATGCAAGTTTTTAAATTTTTAACCTTGGCAACAACCTAACAGCACTTTTTCTCTATTAGAGCTCCATTTTTTAATCTTTTGCATATATGTATCAATAAACTCCCTCATAGCTGCAATCTCTCTTGAGTTATCCTTTCTTGAAAACCCACCAAGAGTATCTATATTTCGATAAATAACTCCAGAAATACTATTTACATTAGGCTCAATATCCCTTGGAACCGCCAAATCAATAATAAACTTAGGTCTTTTTG
>CAZTHU010000109.1:0-6990 GCA_964613575.1 uncultured Eubacteriales bacterium
TGACAAAGGATCTTTTCAGGAGTTAGACACTTTTGTGAAAAGTAGATGTGATGATTTTAGTATGGCGAAAAAGAAGGTTGATGGAGATGGTGTAGTAACAGGGTTTGGACGTGTGGGTGGTAGGATTGTTTATGTTGCATCGCAAGATTTCACAGTAATTGGTGGGTCTTTAGGGGAGATGCACGCAAAAAAGATTACAAAGGCTATGGATATGGCGTTAAGTGCGGGCGCTCCATTTATATCTATCAACGATTCAGGTGGTGCTAGAATTGAAGAGGGTATTGATGCTCTAAGTGGATTTGGAGATATATTTTATAGAAATACTCTAGCTTCTGGAGTAATACCTCAAATATCTGTAATAATGGGACCTTGTGCTGGTGGAGCAGTTTATTCACCTGCTATTACCGATTTTGTTTTTATGGTTGAAAATACAAGTCAGATGTTTATAACAGGTCCTCAGGTTATAAAATCGGTAACGGGTGAGGATGTCTCGTTTGAAAAGCTTGGAGGTGCATCTACTCACAATAGCGTAAGCGGAGTTGCGCATTTTAAAAGCTCTTCTGATAGTGAGTGTATAGAAGATATAAAAAAATTAATTAGTTTTTTACCAGATAATAATCTAGATAGTCCAAAGCCTTTAGAGTTTGCAAGTAGTATGTTGGAAGCCTGTGAAAGCTTAGATGATTTTGTTCCAAATGATTCTAATAAGCCTTATGATATGCTAGAGATAATAAACTCTGTGGTTGATATGGGAGATTTTTGTGAGATACATAAAGGTTATGCGCCAAATATATTGGTTGGATTTGGCAGGATAGGCGGTCAGACTATTGGTATTGTAGCAAATCAGCCAAAAGTTTTAGCAGGAGTTTTGGATGTGAATAGTTCAGATAAGGCGGCACGCTTTATTAGATTTTGTGATAGCTTTAATATTCCAATTGTTTCTTTTACCGATGTGCCAGGGTATTTGCCAGGAGTTGGACAAGAACATAGTGGAGTAATAAGACATGGTGCAAAGCTTTTATATGCGTTTTCAGAGGCCACAGTACCAAAGATTAATGTTATAGTAAGAAAGGCATATGGAGGAGCGTACATTGCTATGAACTCAAGACATTTAGGCGCTGATATGGTGTTTGCATGGCCAAGTGCTGAAGTTGCTGTTATGGGGCCTGAGGGTGCGGCAAATATTATCTTTAAAAAAGAGATAGCAAATGCAGAGAACTCTTCAGATATGCGAAAAGAAAAAATTGAAGATTATAGAGAAAAGTTTTCAAATCCATATATTGCAGCTTCTAGAGGATATGTGGATGATGTGATTAAGCCAAGTGAAACAAAGCAAAAACTATATACAACGCTTACTTCACTTTTTACAAAGAGTAAAAATAGACCAGCGAAGAAACATGGGAATATACCGCTTTAGGTTTATAGTTGGAAAGGAGTTTATGTAAATGGCGAAAATTACTGAAACAATTCTAAGAGATGCCCATCAGTCGCTTATTGCAACTAGGATGAGGGTTGAGGATATGATTCCGATGCTAGAGAAGCTAGATAGTATTGGATATAATTCGTTAGAAGCTTGGGGAGGAGCAACATTTGATTCATGTATGAGATTTTTAAATGAGGACCCCTGGGCTAGATTAAGAACAATTAGAAAACATGTAAAAAATACGAAGCTTCAGATGCTATTAAGAGGGCAAAACCTTTTAGGATATAAGCATTATGCAGATGATGTTGTAGAGTATTTTGTGAAAAAATCGATTGAAAATGGGATAGACATTGTAAGGATTTTTGATGCACTAAACGATGTTAGAAACATTGAAACTGCAATAAAGGCATGTAAAGCAGAAAATGCACATGCACAAGGTACTGTTTGTTTTACTACAAGCCCAGTACACACCTCAGAGCACTTTGTTAACGACGCAAAGACTTTAGTTGAAATGGGTGCCGACTCTATTTGTATAAAGGATATGGCAGGAATAATGTTGCCATATCATGCGTATGAATTAGTTAAGTCGATAAAAGAGGTTGTTGATGTTCCTATACAGATACATACACATTATACAAGTGGCGTTGCATCTATGACCTACTTAAAGGCAATTGAAGCAGGTGCAGATGTAGTGGATTGTGCATTATCACCTCTTGCTATGGGAACTAGTCAACCACCAACAGAGTCAATAGTAGCAACACTTAAAAATACCGATTATGACACGAACTTAGACATGGAGGCTTTAACTGAGTTAACGGATTATTTTACTGACCTTAGAGAGCAATATCTTAAAGATAAGCTTTTAGACACAAAGGTTTTAGGTGTAAATGTAAATACGTTAAAATATCAGGTTCCAGGCGGTATGATTTCTAATTTAGTATCTCAACTTAAAAATTCAGGGGCACTTGATAAATATGAAGATGTGTTAAAAGAAATTCCGAAGGTAAGAAAAGATTTTGGATATCCTCCACTTGTAACACCAACAAGTCAGATTGTTGGTACTCAAGCTGTAATGAATGTTTTATCAGGTGGTAGCTACAAAATGGTGCCCAATGAATCTAAGGCACTTTTAAAAGGTGAGTATGGAAAGACACCAGCACCTGTATCAAAGGAGCTCGTTCATAGCATTTTAAATGATGAAGGGCTTATTAGTGTTAGACCAGCTGATTTGTTAGAGCCTGAATTAGAAAAGATAAGAGAAGATATAAAAGAATATATTGAACAAGATGAAGATGTTTTGTCATATGCCTTATTGCCACAGGTTGCATTAGAATTTTTCAAAAAAAGAAAACAAAAAAAAGAAGATGGTACTAAACAAACAGATGAGCCTAACATTAAAGGTGTAGATACTAAAACCAAATTTAATAGTAAAGATGTAAAGAATGATAATGAAGAATTAACTGAAGATGAACTAGTCGCTATATTAACATCAGTGGTGGCAGAGATTTCAAAGGATGAGGGGCAAGAACTTGTGATGAAATCTTTTAAAGAGTTAGATGAGGATGTTGTAGTTGATAATGAACCTATTCAAACACCTTCAAGTTATAATGTGAATAATTGGGTTCTTGCTAGTAGGCTGCAGGGTGTAGGAAATAGGTTATAGAATTAAAATTTTAATTAGATGATAGGTGGGTTAGAAAAATTATGCCCGATGTATTAGTGATAGGTGCAGGTGCTGCAGGTCTTATGGCAGGCGGTACCTGCGCTTGTATGGGAAAAGATGTTTTGATAATAGAAAAAAATAAGCGTCCAGGGCGAAAAATTGTTATCTCTGGTAAAGGGCGCTGTAATATTACCAATGCTGTTGATGGTGTTGATGGTTTAATAAGAAACATTCCTAATAATGGGAGGTTTCTTTATTCTGCTTTTAACACCTTTTCGAATAATGACATTATAGATTTTTTTGAGGAAAATGGTCTTGAGACGAAAGTTGAAAGAGGTGAAAGGGTTTTTCCAAAGTCAGATAACGCAATGGATGTTGTAGATGCTTTAGAAAGGTATAATAAGAAAAAAGGCGCAAAATTTTTATATAAAAGCTCTGTAAAAAAAATCCTTGTAGAAAACGGCGGAGTTTGTGGGGTTATGTTAGAGACGGGAGAGAGATTATTTGCAGATATTGTTATTTTATGTACGGGAGGAAGATCGTACCCCAGGACAGGTTCTACGGGGGATGGATATGCCTTAGCAAAGAGTGTTGGGCATAGTGTTACGCCACTAAGAAGCGCACTTGTTGGAGTAGAGGTATTTGAAAATTGGGTTAAAGAGCTAGAGGGGTTATCTTTAAGAAATGTTTCACTAAAGCTAAAGGACCTAAAGGGCGATATTGTATATGAGGATTTTGGTGAGATGGTTTTTACTAAAGATGGTGTATCTGGACCCGTGGTGCTTTCTTTAACTAGTTTTTTTGATGGGGAAAGCATTGAAAATTATAAACTATCTATAGATTTAAAGAATGCTTTAGACTTTGAAAAGCTCGATAGTAGGGTTATGAGGGATTTTGAAAAATATACTAGAAAGAGTTTTAAAAATGCTTTAGATGATTTACTTCCACAAAAGCTTATACCTGTAGTTATTAAGAGGTCTGGAATTGATGAGTATACAAAAGTTAATCAAATAACAAAGAGTAATCGGCATGAACTTGTTAATCTATTGAAGGATTTTAGTTTGACGGCAAAACGACTTGGGGATATTGACCAAGCAATAGTTACTAGGGGCGGTGTATCAGTTAAAGAGATAAAGCCTAAAACAATGGAGTCAAAGCTAGTGGGAGGTCTTTATTTTGCTGGTGAAATTATAGATGTTGATGGAGTAACTGGTGGGTTTAATTTAACTATTGCGTTTAGTACTGGGTATTTGGCAGGGGTTAGCGCAGGGGGGGATTAATTGCTAAAAAGGACTCTTTTACAAGGGGGAGGCGTTTTTGTGTATGTTATTGTAGTTGGATGTGGTAAGGTTGGAGCAGGATTTGCTAGTGCTTTATCAGAAGAGGGTCATGATGTTGTGGTTATTGAAAATGATAGTGCCAAGCTTAAAAATTTAGGTGAAGCTTTTAAGGGCCTTACCGTGGTAGGAATACCAATAGATAAAGATATATTAATGTCAGCTGGTATAAATAACGCAGATGCTTTTGTTTCAGTAACACCTGATGACAATATTAATATAATGGCCTGTCAGATAGCAAAGGAGTTTTATGATGTTCCGAGGGTACTAGCAAGAATATATAATCCTTCAAGGGAACATATTTTTCATCATTTTGGTCTTGATACTTTTTGTCCTACTAAGATTACTATTGAGGCGATGACTGCTCTTATTATTGATGCAAAACGTAATGAGACAGTAACGCTTGGAAATGAAAGTATTGTTTTTAGAGAAATTGAGGTGGAGGATAAGTTTGAAAGAAAGCCTATTAAAGATATTGAAATAGATGATGATGAGATGGTTTTTGGTGTTATTAGGCAAAAGCATTTTATATATAATAAAAATGGACTGCTTCTTTGTAAGGGAGATAAGGTTGTTGTGTCAAAAAAGATTGATTAGCTTTGGGGTGCATCGCTTTTGAATATAGTGATTGTTGGTGGTGGAAAGATTGGTTTTTATTTAGCTAAAACGCTTTTAAATAGCAAGCACAAGATAACTGTTATTGATAAAGAACATGATATGTGTAGAAAAATGGCAAACGAGCTTGGTGTAGAGGTGATACATGCTGATGCCACGGATTTCGAAGGTTTAGACATGGCAAAGACTTCTTATGCAGATGTTTTTATAGCAGTAACGGGGAAAGATGAAGATAATTTGATTGCATGTCAATTGGCAAAGAAACAGTTTGGTGTAAAAAGAACGATATCGAATGTGAATAACCCTAAAAATATTGAAGTGTTAGAGAAATTAGGAGTAGATCACGCTACTAGTAGTACATCGGTTATTGCAGAGGCTATAGAAAAAGAGATTGATTTTGATGGAGTAAAAACACTTATGAAGCTAAAGAGTGGAAATGTTGTAATGAATGAGGTTATAATACCTAGTGCATCGCCTGTTAGGGATAAACAATTAAAAAATCTTAGAATCCCAAGAAAGTGTATAATTGTATCTATATTAAGGGACGATGATGCGCTTATACCAAATGGGGAATCCTATATAAAAGAGAGCGATTGTTTAATTTTGATGGCGTCTGAAAAAGATCATAAGATTTTAAAAACATATTTTTTAGGATAAGGAAGTGATAGAAATGTTTTGTAGACAGTGTGGTCAAAAGTTTGATGATAACCAAAAATTTTGTGCTAATTGTGGGGCTAAGTTTAGTGGGGAAAAGTCTTCCTTACAAGAAACTACTAGTGCAGATACCTCTGAAACAGTTTTAAATGCATTTCCTGCATCGTTAAAGCTTGGGATTTTCAAATCGAAGATGTGCATGTTGGTGTTTACCAAAAGCAAACTTATTGTTTCAATTGTGTCTAAAGAAATGCAAAAAAAAGCTATGAAGGAGGCAAAGGGTTATGCTAACAAGATGGGGGCAATGTATTCTTTTTTAGACAAAAAAAGATATTTAGAAATGACCCCTCAAGATGTTTTGGCAGAAAACCCTAGTAATTCTGAGATATTGTTTGGGCATGTAAGTGGAATAAAATATAAGAAAAGTACCTATTCTTATGACCATGAGACAGGTGGTGGTAGTTCATCACAGGGCGTATTAAAGATTGAATATTCAGGCAATAAACTAAAGGCATTGATGGGTGGATATGCTGGGAGAATGGATTTTGAAAAGGAGTTTATAGAATTTATGATAGATACCTTTGGAAAAAGGTTTAAGTATTAAAATATAAAAAGGAGAGTGTGTTTTTTTATGGGTAAATTTGGAATAAGTCTTAAGGTATTAGCAATTTTAACTTTTGTTTTAGCCTTTTTTGTAAGTATTGAGATTTTGCTGTTGGTGGTTGCTTTTTGTGTTGTAGCCGAAAAAGATGCATGGCTAATAAGGCAGTCTTTACAGGCACTTTTTCTAAAACTATCAGTTGTTATAGTTACAAATATTTTAGGATGGTTTTTTGCCGCGATACTTTGGTTTGCAGGTTCAATATTAAGAGCAAGGGATATTTCTGCAATTGTTGGGATTAATTCGTTTTTCTCAGGTTTAGTTTGGATTACGTTTTTTGTATTAACGCTTATTGCAGTTTTGAATTTATTAAATGGAAAGGACGCGAAAGTTCCTTTGTTTTCAAAATTAGTAGGTTATGCTATGGGCAAAGTTGATAGCAAAAATCCTGAAATTCAAAAAGAGGATTCTACGAAAAAAACTGCAAATGTTAAGGAAGATATTCGAAAAACTGGAAATGTTGAAGCTAGTATAAAACAGCCTGAAAACAATCAAAACACCCAAAACAATCAAAACACTCAAAACAATCAAAATACTCAAAATACTCAAAACAATCAAAATACTCAAAACAATCAAAACACTCAAACAAGTGTAAAAGATGTGAAATCGGAAAGTAATTCTGAGGCGGTAAATATTC